>DATFJQ010000079.1:0-14247 GCA_035269125.1 Roseovarius sp. | reverse complement strand
CGACCGGCTTCGCTACCTGTTTTCAAACACGAAAAACGGGGCCCCGATGAAAGACGTCAACTTGCACGAAGCCAATTCTGGAAAATTTCAGGATCCGACAACCACGGCCGATGGCCAACAGCGCGCATCGGTCGCCCTGTCGCATCCGCAAACGCTATGGTTCAATACCGGGACGCTGTGCAATATCACCTGTGCGAATTGCTACATCGAAAGCTCTCCGACAAATGACCGGCTGGTTTACATCACCGAAGACGAGGTGCGCGATTTTCTTGATCAGATCCAAGAGCGTAACTGGCCAATCACCGAAATCGGATTCACCGGCGGTGAGCCGTTCATGAACCCGCAAATGATCGGCATGGCGCGCGCCGCGTTGCAGCGCGGCTATCAGGTGCTGATCTTGACCAACGCCATGCGCCCGATGATGCGCAAAACCATGCAGCAGGGCTTGCTGGATTTGGCGGCCCAATGGCGCGCGCAGCTGACATTGCGCATTTCGGTCGATCACTGGTCACAAGCCTTGCACGACGAAGAGCGCGGCAAAGGGGCGTTTGAAAAGACACTGGAGGGCATGGCGTGGCTGCGCGACAATCGCATCCAGATGAGCGTCGCCGGTCGCACCGTCTGGGGCGAAACCGATGCCGCGTCGCGCGACGGCTATGCGCGCTTTTATGCAAAGCATGGCTTTGAGATCGACGCCCACGATCCGGCGCAAACGGTGTTGTTTCCGGAAATGGACGAAAGCGTAGACGTGCCCGAGATCACAACCGCCTGCTGGGGCCTTCTGGGCAAATCCCCCGATGATGTGATGTGCGCCTCCTCGCGGATGGTGGTCAAACGGCGCGGCGCAGAGCGTCCGGCGGTTCTGGCCTGCACGCTTTTGCCCTACGCCCCCGAGTTTGAGCTGGGCAGCACGCTGGAACAGGCCGAACGTGACGTTGCGCTCAACCATCCGCATTGCGCGAAATTCTGTGTTCTGGGCGGCGCAAGCTGCTCAGGCTAAACAGCCGCCTTGCCCCGGGGCGGCGGCTGCCCCATATACCCTTCATGATCCGCTTCACGCCAATTCTGCTGGCCGTTCTTTACGCCGTCGCCATGTATCGCTTCTCGGTCTGGCGCACGCGGCGCGAACTCGATGCCCGCTCAACCGAATTGGCCGATCCCCGCCTCAAAGACATGACCGACCGGCTAGCCCGCGCCCTCGATCTGCCGCGCATCCGCGTCAACATTTACGAGATTGACCCGGTCAATGGGCTGGCCGCACCAGACGGGCGGATTTTCATCACCCGCGGCTTCTACCGCAAATTCCAACAGGGCGAGGTCACCGCCGAAGAATTGGCCAGCGTGATCGCCCACGAACTGGGCCACGTCGCCCTTGGCCATGCCCGCCGCCGGATGATCGACTTTTCCGGCCAAAACGCCCTGCGCACGGCGCTTGCCATGATCCTGTCGCGCTTCTTGCCGGGCATCGGGGTCTGGATCGCCAACGGGCTGACCACGCTTTTGGCCGCACGGCTGTCGCGCGGCGATGAATACGAGGCCGATGAATACGCCGCCGCCCTGCTGACCAAGGCGGGAATCGGCACGGCAGCGCAGAAATCCCTGTTTGAAAAACTCGAAGCGCTCACGCAATCGCGCGCCGGGGCCGCGCCCGCATGGCTGATGAGCCACCCCAAAACCGCTGACCGCATCGCCGCCATTGCCAAGCTCGAAGACAAATGGGCGGTCAAAACCTGACACTCTCTTCATTGTTCCCAAAATACTCCGGGGGAGTCGCAGCTTGCTGCGACGGGGGCAGCGCCCCCAGCGACCGTAGCACTACACACATTGCCCGGCGCTACGCGACCGCCTTGGCCAAACGCGGCAACCGCGCCTTTTTCAGCAAGGGCCGCATCTGCCACTCTTTGCCAGACAGCCGGATCGCATCCGACAACACCGCGTCGGCCACCTCCTGCACCAGATCAGGCTGGGCTTGCCAGATACCATGCAAGAAACTGTCAGGATCGGCGCGGCTGATCCCCTCTTCGGCCAGAATGTTGCGCGGAAAATCCTTCTTGTTCAGCGTTACGACCACATCCGCTGACCCGGCAATGGCCGCCGCCAACACGTGAATATCCGCCGGATCGGGCAGCCATAACCGCGCCTCAAGCGAGGGCGGGTAACCCACCTCCGCCTCAGGCCAGCGAACTGCCAGCATCGCCGCCTCAGACCGGGCTTGCGCCACGCCGTCGGCGCCCAGTTTTTCCGCCGCCCGCAGCCATTCCCCGATGATGCGCTTGGACCACAGCGGCGTGAAAACACCGCGCGCGGCAACGCCCAGCAGAACCTGCCGCATCACCGTGGGGTAAATCACGCAGGTATCCAGCAGGACTTTCATCACAGGCGAAAGAACAAAGCCTTAAGGTATCCGCTTTCGGCCAATTGCGGATGCAACGGATGGTCCGGCCCGGCAAAGCCGGTATGGATCAGTTGCGCTTGCCGTCCCGCCCGTCCGATCCCGCGCACCGATGCGCCGCGAAACTTGGCCAGATCAGCGGCATGCGAGCATGAACACAGCCCCAGATACCCACCTTCGGCCACCAAAACCGCCGCCATACGCGCCACCCGCTCATAAGCCCGCAACCCGGCCTCCAGTGCCTTTTTCGCCGGGGCAAAGGCCGGCGGGTCGCAGATCACAACATCAAACTGCGCGCCCTCTTCGGTCAGTTGCGCCAGCACGTCGAACGCGTCCCCCTTGCGCGTGGAAAAACGATCGCCAAGCCCCATTTGCGTCGCGCCTTCGGTGGCCAAGTCCAATGCGGGTTGCGATCCATCCACCGCCATCGCCTGATCTGCGCCTCCGGCAAGCGCGGCCAAGGAAAACCCACCAACATGGGAAAACACGTCCAGCACCCTTGCGCCGTGACTGAGGCTTGCGGCAAAGGCGTGATTGGGCCGTTGATCGAAAAACAGCCCGGTTTTCTGCCCGCCCACAAGATCTGCCATATAGGTCGCGCCATTCATAGGGACCGGCACAGGGGCCGACGGGGGCTGTCCGCGCAGCACTTTGTTTTGATCGTCGAGGCCTTCCAACACTCGCGCCCGACCGCTGGCGTTTTTCAGCACGTTTTTCACGCCGGTGACCGCCACCACCGCATCGGTCAGATCGTCCAGCATGACCTCGGCCCATGCGGCATTGGGTTGGATCACCGCAGTGTTACCGAACCGGTCGATGATCACCCCCGGCAGGCCATCCGCCTCGGCGTGGACAAGCCGGTAGAACGGTGCATCATAGAGCCGCTCACGCATCGCCAAGGCCTGTGTCAGCCGTTGGCGCAGCCAATCGGCGTCAATACGGGCCGCGCAGTCGCGCTCCAAAACTCGCGCGATAATCCGCGATTTGGGATTGACCGCGACCAAGGCCACGGGCGCGCGCTCGGCATCTTCCAGCAGCGCAATGGTTCCGGGCGTCAGGGCTTTGGTGCGCCTGTCGGTGACCAGTTCATTGTCATAAACCCAAGGAAACCCATGCCGGATGGCACGGGCCTGCGCCTTGGGACGAAGGCGGATGATTGGAAAAGGGGACGGTGTCATGCCGTCCCCTTAAGCGGTTTCATTACGCTGGAAAAGATCAGAGTTGATTGATCGCGCCCATCATCCCCAGAAATGCGGCCTTGTAGCCTTGGGGGTCAGTCAGTTCGGTCTTGATGACCTGTGCCAGATGATTGGTGATGCGGTATTTCTGCGTGATACCTTGACGCTCGGCCTTGATCGCCTCGGCCCCGCCAAGCGCACGGAAGTCGGCTTTGATGACATGCGGCTTGCCATAGACCTGCCCGGTCTGCGGGTTGCGCATCTGCATCTTGAATTGCAGCGCATGCACGCCGCCGATGGTATAGCGGGCTTTCTCGGTCAGCGCGTGAAAGCGGGTCACCTCAACCTCAAGGATGACAGGCACAAGACCGGGATCAACTTCGCTCACGCCTTGTGCAAAGGCGGTTTCGAAAATAGCTTTGACTTGGGCGTGGCGATCGCCCTGCGGGTCTTCGCGCCAAACGATATCACCGCCGGGGTAATACCGGTTGGCCTCGGAAACACGCAGCGTTTCGGGAACCGAGACGCGGATCTCTTGAACGTCGAACGACAGCGGCGCGGCCTGAATTTGCGGCGCGTCCAGCGGCGCGTTGCGGGTCGCTGTCTCAACCGAAGCACAGCCCGTTACGGCAAGCCCCATGAAAATCACAGCAATAAATCGAAACGGGTTCATGGCATCCTCCTGAGGGCTTTTCGCCCTTGGTTGTTTGATGCCAATGTCGCCGCGAAATACGGCACAATTTCGTCAAATGCAGTACATTAAGGTGAATTCATCATGTCTAAAACAGGCGCCCTTCTGCCGAGCGCCGACCGGTCAATCGCGCGACCGTGACCGCCAGCCGCCGCGTCTGCGCGGTTGCTCAAGCACTGTCAGCCCATCGGTCAAGACCTGCGTCATCGGGTGTTCTTGATGATCCGGGCCGTAGCGCTCTAGCAGGGTTGTAATCGCCTGGCGCTGGTCCATCTCTTGCGGCAAGGACAACGCCCAATCCAGAAAAATCGACCGGCATTCGCCCGCTGTGATGCCCTCGATGCGATAGGCCTCTCGGATCAGACCCTTGTGATCCATCGGATCGCGTTCCATTTTCATATCCCTTCGGGCCTGCGCGCCAAGGCGGCATCAATCACTTGCCCGGCCCATAGCGTGGCCTGTTCCAATTCACCCTGCAAGCATGCCAGCGTGTCATGCCCGGTTTCACGCAGAACAAAACCCGCGCCCCCCTCGCCCAGATTGCCCGGATCAAGGGGCCGGTCACTCAGAAGGCGGGCGGCCTGCAAGATATCCCAACAAAGCCTGTAGGCGCGCGACAGCGCCTTTTTGTCCGCGTCGCTTAGCCAGCCGATTGCGACACCGGCCTGCAATCCATCTTCGACCGTCCGACCCGCATCGCCCGCCATCAAAGCCCCGGCCTGCGCCAGCAATTCGATCTCTTGCATACGCCCCGGCCCCAGCTTGGTGTCCCAAGGGCCGGCGGGGGTCTTGGCGTCGGCAATGCGGCGGCGCATCGCGGCGACCTCTTCCAACACTTTGTCAGGCGTGCCTTTGCCGGCCAACAGCGCCACGCGAAACGCTTCAACATCTTGTGCAAGCTCTGCTGGTCCGGCAATCACCCGCGCGCGGGTCAGCGCCAGATGCTCCCAAACCCAAGCCTGATTTTGTTGATAGTTTTGAAACGATTGCCACCCCGCCGCCACGGGGCCTTGGTTGCCCGACGGGCGCAGCCGCATATCAACCTCATATAACCGCCCCTCGGACATGGGCGCCGTCAAGGCGGTGATCATGGCTTGTGTCAGCCGCGCATAATAGGGCCGTGTGCCCAAGGGCCGCCGCCCGTCCGATCCTTCGACGCCATCGGCGTCGTAGATCACGATCAGATCCAGATCGGATTCGGCGTTCAGACGCTTTGCCCCGACCGAGCCCATTCCGACGACAACCGCGCCCCGGCCCGGAGGCAGCCCATGTTTGTCGGCAAACTGCGCCACCACATGCGGCCAGATCGCGCCAATCACCGCAGTTGCCAGATCCGCATATTGCACCCCGGCCGTATCCGCGCCGATCAAGCCGCGCAGGTGATGCACGCCAATACGAAAATGCCATTCTTTCATCCACCGCCGCGCCGTGTCCAACTTGCGCTCGTAATCGCGTTCTGTGTCCAGCCGCGCGACCAAGTCGGCCTGTAACGCGTTTTGGCCCGGCCATGGGGCAAAGAAATCCCCGGCAATCACCGCGTCAAACACACTGGCATGACGCGACAGATGCGCCGCCAGTTTCGGCGAGGTGCCCGCGATGTCCACCAACAGATCGACAAGCTGCGGGTTGGCCTCGAACAGGGAAAACACCTGAACCCCGGCGGGCAATCCAGCCAAAAAGCCGTCAAACGCCAAAAGCGCCTCGGCGGGATGCGATGCTTTGGCCAGCCGGGCCAGAATGTCGGGCTTCAGCCGGTTGAAGATGTCCACCGCCCGCCCCGACCGTAGTGCCGGGTAGCTGGGCCAACGGCTGATGATCTCATCATCAAAGACCGCTGCGGCCTCTTCTGGCACGGGCTCGGGGCCTTCGGGGGCAAAGAAGCCTTCGATCAGGTCGTGCACTTCGGTAAGGCGATCCGTCAGATCGGCCTTCAAGTCCTGTGGGTCGCGGCCCATGAAGGCGGCCAGCCGATCAAATTCATCCTCAGAGGTGGGCAAATCATGGGTTTGCGCATCCCGCAGCATTTGCAGGCGATGCTCGACTTCACGGTGACACCGGTAATGGCGGGTCAAAACCTGTGCGGCCTCGTCGGGGATCCAGCCCTTTTCGGCCAGCAGGGCCAGCCCGTCGACCGTGCCACGCACGCGCAAATCGGGGTCGCGGCCACCTGCGATGATCTGCCGTGTCTGGGTAAAAAACTCGATCTCGCGGATGCCACCGCGGCCAAGTTTCATGTTGTGACCGGGCAGCGCCAATTGCCCGCCAAGCCCTTTGTGTTCGCGGATCCGCAAGCGCATGTTATGCGCGTCTTCAATCGCCGCGAAATCCAGATGCTTGCGCCACACGAACGGGCGCAAGGTGGTCAGAAATTTCCACCCGGCGGCCAGATCGCCCGCGCAGGGCCGCGCCTTGATATAGGCGGCGCGTTCCCATGTGCGGCCAAGGCTTTCGTAATAGGTTTCCGCCGCCGCCATAGCCATGCAAACGGGCGTCACGCTTGGATCGGGGCGCAGGCGCAAATCGGTGCGAAACACATAGCCCTCGGCGGTGCGGTCGTTCAGCATCGCGGCCATCTTGCGCGTGGCGCGCACGAATGAGGCCCGCGCGTCGTGGTAATCGTCTTCGTCAAACTGTGTTTCGTCAAACAGGCAGATCAGGTCGATATCGGAGCTGTAGTTCAACTCGCCCGCGCCCATCTTGCCCATGGCCAAGGCCACCATGCCGCCTGCGGTGGCGATGTCACTTTCGGTTTTTCCGGGCAGCTTGCCGCGCTTGATTTCTGCCGCAACGCAGGCCTTCATCGCCAGATCACAAGACAAATCGGCGTAGTCGCTCAAACGCCCTGTCACCTCCTCCAGCGGCCAGACCCCGGCCAGATCGGCCAGCCCGGTCAGCAACGCCACACGCCGCTTGCCCTGCCGCAAGGCGGCGGGCAAATCCGCGTGATCCACGTTCGGCAAATCCGACATCAAACGGTCCAAGGCTGCCTCGGGCGCTTGCAGCGCATCCTTCAGCCAGCCGTGTTCCTTTTCGATCAGGGATTTCAGATAGGGGCTACATCCGGCAGCCCCTTCGATCAAATCAGCCACCTGACCCGACAGAGCAGGAAACAAAGCGCGGGCTTCGCGGCCCTGATCGGGGTCATGGGCGCGCGGCAAACGGGTGATGCGTGACGAAAAATCCATGGCCCTACTGATACCCGTGCGTCGGGGCTGGTCAATGGGGCGCGCACTTGGAATAGTGCAGCACAAGCAAAGCGGACAAGAAAAAATGAGCAAAAGCCTCAAACGGGTCATGCAAGCCCTGCACGACGCCGGATGCCCCGCGCAACCATCGGAAGTGGGCCAAGCCACAACGGCCCGCATGGCCGCCGATCTGGTCGGCTGTCATATCGATCAGATTGCGAAATCCATCATCTTTCGCGGCGATATGTCGGGCGAGGCGGTTCTTTTTATTACTGCTGGTGGCAACCAAGTGCAGGCCGACCGCGCCGCCACGCTGGCCGGTGAACCTTTGGGCAAGGCCGATGCCGCGCTGATCCGGTCGCAAACCGGCTTTGCCATCGGCGGGGTGTCTCCGGTCGGGCACCTGACACAGCCGCGCGCCTTTTTCGATCCGCGCTTGATGGAGTTTGAAACGGTCTGGGCCGCGGCGGGCACCCCGCGTCACCTATTCAAAATCGCCCCGGCCGATCTGAGGGGGATCTCAGGGGCGATAGTGGGCGCATTCACCAAATTATGAAACAAGACCGATCCAACCATGCCGGGTTATTTGCAACTTTGCCTCGGTCGGGCTTTCACTCCATATTCGCCGTGCTTATATGGCTTTTGAGATGAGTGATTATTCTTGGCATATCCCCGACCCGTCCACACAGCCCGAGTTTTATTCGGACGTGCCGGCCAAACGCCTGTTGGCGTGGGTGATCGACACAGTGCTGATCATCCTGATCTGCCTTTTGATCGTGCCTTTCACCGCATTCACGGGCTTGTTCTTTTTCCCGTTTCTGTTGCTGACCGTGGGCTTTGCCTATCGCGTGATCACCATCGCGCGCGGATCGGCCACATGGGGGATGCGCGTGGTGGCCTTGGAATTTCGCAAGATGGACGGACAACGGTTTGATCTGACGATGGCATTTCTGCACACGTTGGGCCTGACCGTTTCATTTGGTCTGCCTGTGCTGCAAGTGATTTCAATCGTTTTGATGCTGACCACGGAACGCCGCCAAGGCCTAAGCGACCTCGTGCTTGGCACGGTTGCGCTCAACCGTCGCGCAACGGTCTGATACCGCAGTGAATTTTCCCCACAGCCCGCGCGCTATTGACACTTGGCGCACGCGCTCAAGGTTGTTACCTTAACGGTAGGAACAGAAAAAGCCCCATCTGATGCGCCATACGTTACCCATTGCCCCCCAGTTTTATGTCACGGCCCCGCAGCCGTGCCCTTATCTGCCTGACCGAATGGAGCGGAAACTGTTCACCGCCTTGCAGGGCGAAGGCGCGCAACAGCTTAATGATACGCTGTCGAAACAAGGCTTCCGCCGCTCACAAAATGTGCTCTATCGCCCCGCCTGCGCCGAGTGTAGCGCGTGCCTGTCGGCGCGCATCAACGTCAACGACTTCTCGCCATCGCGCAGCCAACGCAAAACGCTGAATCGTAACCAAAAGCTGGAACGCCGATCAACTTCGCCTTGGGCCACCGAAGAACAATACGACCTGTTTCGCAGCTATCTGGCCAACCGCCATGCAGATGGCGGCATGGCAGATATGGACACCTTCGAATTCGCCGCGATGGTCGAAGAAACGCCAATCAAAACCCGCGTGATCGAATATGTCGACACCGACAGCGGGGATTTGGTGGCGGTGTGCCTGACTGACGTTCTGGATGACGGCGTCAGCATGGTGTATTCATTCTACGAACCCGCGCTCGCGAAGGCGTCGCTTGGAACGTATATCATCCTAGATCATATTGAAATCGCCCGGCAAAATAACCTTCCGCATGTGTATCTGGGCTATTGGGTGCCGGGCAGTTCAAAAATGGGCTACAAGGCCGCGTTTTCCGGGCTGGAATTGCATGTCAACGGCGCATGGGAAAAGATGCGCGCGCCCGACGCCTACGAGCCGCAATTGCACCCTTTGTCAAACGATCCGATCGCGGAACAAGTGGCCAATATCTCACTTCCCGATGGGCGGCCCCTGCGTGCCCGCAGGCGCTGACGCTTAGGCATCGCGGCGCCGCGCGCCGGTCAAAACGGCCGCGAACCCAACGAGCAACACAACGACACAGATCACCAGTAATTGTTCGTATTTGTGCCCCTCGGGCAGTAAGCTTGCGGCCCAACTGGCCCCGCGCGCGAAATACAAAGCCGCGCCCAAAACCGCAGCTGCGAACGCCACCAGATACGCCCAAACGGCAACGTGCCGGTTCAGCACCAGCCCAACCACCAGAACTGGTGTCAGAAACATGCTGGCCGTTCCGCTGACGGCAACAGCGTCAAACAGGCTTTGGTTTCCCCAAAGGGTCAAGGCCGCGCCAAGTGCCATGAAGGCCAGCATAGCCAATCGCCCACCCATCAGGCTGCGTGGGCACAGGCGCAACTCATCCACCACCAGCCGTGCGGCACTGGCGAGGGCTGAATCCAGCGTGCTCAGCGCGCTGATCAAAAGCGACATCAACAGCGCCCCATAGACCCAAGCCGGGAACATGCCCGCCCATGTGCCCAAAAGCTGGCCCTCATAGTCAGCCCCGACCAACCCGGCCTGCACCCCGAACAGCCCGAACGCAATGATGCACAGCGACGAAATCCAGAACGCATGCAGAAACGACGCGCGCGTTGTCGCCCGGTCGGCCAAAAAGCCGCGATCCATCATCACCGGATCATGCGCCGGGTAGGAAAACACCTGCAAAAACGCCACCAGCAGTAGCACCTGCCCGTTCCATGCGCCGCTTGTGCCCGGTGCGGTCAGGACAGCGCCAAGGTCAAACGATGGGCTGATCACCAGCGCCACGAAAGCCGCCGCAAACACCACCAGAAAAACCGTCATCTGCAACACATCCGTGCGCAAAGACGCGCTCAGCCCGCCCCACGCGCTATAGGCCAGCCCCAGCCCGGCCACCGCCAGAATGGCCGCCGTATCGGCCCCGGCCCATGTCGGCAGGGCCGCCGCGAAAATCAGCCCGACCACCAGCAGGTTGGCAAACACTTCGGACAACAGCCGCAGCGCAATCACGATGTTATAGCAGGCCACACCAGCCGCCCCAAAGCGTGCGGTCAGCCAGTCCTGCACCGATCCGGCACCGCCGTCGCGCAGCCGGCCCACGATGAAACCGCCGGTCAGGAACGAGCCGTAATAGGCCGCATAGGCCAGCACGCCCCAGATCCCGTAAAAATAGCCAAGGATGGCCGCATTCATCAAAGACCTTGCAAAAATCCAGGTTGTCACCTGACTGAGCACAAGGGTCCAAAGGCCGGGCGCACGCCCCATGGCGGACGCCCCGCCAAAAAAGCCCTCGACGGTGACGCGGCGTGGCGCAACGGCAATACTGGCAATGACGAGAACAAGAAAAATTGTAATTATGACAGCGGTTTGCATGGGCGATCCAGAATAGTAAGGCGACGCTTGCCCTTAGCATCCGTCTGCGACCCGCTCCAGCGTTTTACCGCTGCGCCACGCGAATGTGATTGGCGGCTGTCGGGCCGTGATCTGCGCGCTAGACGCGGTCCACACCACTCATGCGCCAGACATTTTCAGCGATCCGGCCGAAACTATCGGCTTTTGTCTCATTGCGCCAAAGACGCGCCTCGCCATGATCTTGTTCACGGCTTTCGATCAATTCCAGCATAGCATCACGTTGCGCCAACTCTCGGATCGACGCGATGCTGACACGGTCGTCGTCCGGGTTGTGTGCGGCCATGATGGGAAGTTTCTCTGGCTCATAAAGCGACGGGTAGGCATAGCCACCGGAAAAGCCGATGATCCCGCCAAAAGAGCCTGCGTGATCAAGTTTCAGGTAAGGCGCTGTAAAGCAGATGTTGAATGCATTGATCGCCCCCGCTGAACTGCCTCCAAGAACGATCTTGCCCGCCACCCCAAGGTCATCGCGCCTTTTGTCCAGCCATGACAGAAATTCAAGAGAGTCCTCCAGCGCCGCAAGCGACCGGGCTTGCGCCAGATCGCGGCGAAACTTGCGGCTGCGCAGAAGACGCAATGCATCCAGCTGGGCCAGAACACCGGGGCTCAGATCGGATTTCAGTGCCCCCAGCCGATATTCGGGCGTCGCAAGGGCAATCCCCCGCTGACCCAGCCACCGCGCCATAACCTTGTGCGGCACGCGACTGTAGCCACCGCTGCGAAACGCGCCGGAATGAAACCAGACGAAAACCGGCACAGGGCCTGTTGCCGATGCCGGGTGGTAAAGATCAACGTGCAGGGTTTGCATCGCACCACGCCGGGGAGCTTGGCCATATGGCACGGCATGGTACATGATCACGCCGCCACCTATGTCCACAACCTTGGCGGAAAACGTATCGCTATCTTGCACTTTATTCACAGCGTGGTGTTCACGGCGCCACCATCAAGCAAAACATTCTGACCGATGATGAACCCGGCATACTGACTGCATAAAAACGCACAGGTCGCGCCAAATTCTTCGGCGGTGCCATAACGGCCCGCAGGGATCGTGGCACAGCGCTTGGTCTTGGCCTCGTCGATCGAAATGCCCTCGGCCTCGGCCACGCCCTTGTCCAATGCCTTGGCCCGGTCCGTGGCGTGGATGCCCGGCAAAAGGTTGTTGATGGTCACGCCTTTGCCCGCCACCTGCCGCGAGGTGCCCGCCACGTAGCCCGTGAGCCCGGCCCGCGCCGAGTTCGACAGCCCCAGCACCGGAATGGGCGATTTCACCGATTGCGAGGTGATGTTCACCACCCGGCCCCAGCCACGTTCCATCATGCCCGGCACGATCGCCTTGATCAGGGCAATCGGCGCCAGCATGTTGGCGTCAAGCGCGGCGATGAAATCATCGCGGTCCCAATCTGTCCACATGCCCGGCGGCGGGCCGCCTGCATTGTTCACCAGAATGTCCACGTCTTGCGCGGCTTTGATCAAGGTCGCCTGCCCGTCTTCGGTCGAGACATCGCAGGCCACGGTGATCACCCCCACGCCAAAATCGTCGCGGATCGCCTGCGCCGCGGCCTCAAGCGCGTCGGCGCCGCGCGCGTTCATGATCAGATCAACACCCGCTTCGGCCAGAGCCCGCGCGCAGCCCAACCCCAAACCTTTCGATGACGCGCAAACCAACGCTGTTTTGCCTTTTAGTCCCAGATCCATTTGAGTGCTCCCGCATTTGCTTGGCTTGTCCCTAACATCAGATCAACCGGCAATGCCAGACAAGCGCAGAATGATTGACCATGCCTGCCGGGGAATATACCTATAGCCATCTGACCTTCCAGTGTATTTTTAAACAGGCTGCCGCCGGACGCCCATGACCCAAACAACGCTCAAACCTGCCCAATCCATCCCGGTCTTCAGGGCGGTTGATTTCCGCGTGGTGAACGGTGCCAATTTGGGTGATCCGATTTCATTCGCAGCCGAGCTGGATCTGGACGACACTTACGAACTCAGCAAGACCGCCCGCCAATATCGCCTGTCAGTGCTGAACGACGATAGCGGCGCATTCAGTGTCGCCGGTGACACGACATTGGGCCGTCACGGCGCAACCCTGCATCTTGATGCCTGTCTTACAATGATGTCCGGCACTGGCCAGACCACCGAAATTTTGATCCTTGTCGAAGTCGACGACGGCGGCAACGTGACGGATGTTTACGTTTTGCCACTGGCGGCCTTGATCCCACGCATGGGCTATGCGCTTGTCGGGATTGATCGTGAAAATGCACACCAAAAATTTGCCGAGGTGGCCTGTGTCTCGTTTTCACGCGACACGCATATCACCATGGCCTCGGGCGAACAGCGGCGTATCGAAGACCTGAGAGTTGGCGATATGGTGCTGACCCGCGATGACGGCCCGCAGCAGGTGCGTTGGATCGGCCAATCCACCGTGCGCGCGGTGGGTGAGTTTGCCCCGATCCGGATCAAGGCTGGCGCGTTGCACAATGAAAATGACCTATTTGTCAGCCCCGACCACCGCCTGTTCATCTATCAAAGGTCCGATGCCCTTGGGGCCGGACGCAGCGAATTGCTGGTGCGGGCGCGCTATCTGGTCAATGGCGATTCCGTGGTGCAACAGGATGGCGGGTTTATCGACTATTTCCAGCTGTTGTTCGATCATCATCAGATCATCTATGCCGAAGGGATCGCCGCCGAGACGCTGCTGGTCGATACCCGCACCCGCGCCGCCCTGCCGAAAGACCTGCGCGAGGCACTGGCCGACTTGCTATCAGGCCATGGCGACCGCGCGCACAAAGACCTTGAGGTCAGCGAGGCGCTGCTCAACCATCCCGACGCCGCCAGCATCCTCAAACGCGCCTCGACACGGTAGTGGTCTGCGTCTTAGGGGCGCTTGCCGGGATCGCCTGAGGTGGCCATCCGCCGTTAGACTTGAAGGGAGTGGCCCAAAGGTAAGGGGCGTAACGACCACGGCCGCGCATCGTCGGGCCGCGGTGCGGCGGTCTAACCGATGGTCCATGGCGCTTAATCCACAACACTGGCGCGCACCCCATGCTTGATGCGCTTAGACCAACCCAATCACCGTGCCGGGGGGCAGCCCGTTGATGCGCGGCGGCGCTGTGCGCCGTGTTCCGCGCGGGGGCTACGCTTGGCGTGTCCGACGGTTTAGGGGGCTACGTTTGGCGTGTCCGACGGTTTATTGGTTTACCTACATGACGCGGAAGGTCAGCTAGCACTGCTTCGATACTTGGGTGATTTGCCCACTCCGGGCTGGCCGCCGTCACCTAAAAATTCCATTCGGATGACTTCCCCCTATCCTCAAGCCTGCCCACCAATTGGCCCCCTGTGCGAAATGCTGAACACTCA
>DATFJQ010000078.1:0-17235 GCA_035269125.1 Roseovarius sp. | reverse complement strand
CAATAAACAGTGGCAACGCTGTATTAAGTCTTGGATGTCACTACCGGGTATTGGTTGTTCTGCTTTGTTCTTCGGCTTTGCAAGACTGTGTGCCACAAAACTGTCTCGAATGTCGTTTGTAGTGGCTATGGTTTTGTCAGTTGTTAATCGTTTCAGCCGGTCTTCCTGTTTTGCAGTCAAGGTCAAATCATCCCGCATCGCTAAGTTTGGAAAAGAAAGACAGTCTTGGTTCTTTGAGCCCTTGTCCCAAATGCGAGACATTGTCATGATGATGTGCGCTTTCAGCGCTTCAGCAATTACTCTGCTAATGATAAGCTGGTAATTGTCACGGTCTTTAATTGCTTCTAGACGTGCATAAAGCCTTGCAGCTGCCCAGCAATGAGCAAGGTTTTCATTAACTTTTTTCAAATGCTTTTCGAGCGTTTCGTCGTTGACCGTGCCTTGATTCCGTTTACGACTCAAACATCCAACTCCTCCACAAACCTCGCATTTTCCGAAATATACTTGAACCGCAACTCCGGCTTTTTACCCATCAGGCGCTCGACCAGATCGCCGGTTTCGCCCGGCTCGTCCTCGTCTATCGTCACGCGGATCAGTTTGCGGGTTTCGGGGTTCATGGTGGTTTCTTTCAGGTCTTTCGCGTCCATCTCACCCAGACCCTTAAACCGGCTCACGTCGATCTTGCCCTTGCCGCCAAGGCCCTTTTCGAACCACTCGTCACGCTCGGCCTCATCCAGACAATACACGCGCTTGGCCCCTTGGGTCAGGCGATAGAGCGGCGGGCAGGCCAGATATAGATGCCCCGCGTCGATCATCGGGCGCATTTGTGAAAAGAAAAACGTCATCAACAACGCGGCGATATGCGCGCCGTCGACATCGGCGTCGGTCATGATGATGATCTTGTCATAGCGCAGATCGTCGATGTTGAACTTGCTGCCCAGCCCGACGCCCAGCGCCTGTGTCAGATCGTTGATTTCCTGATTGCTGCCCAGCTTTGAACTGGCCGCGCCCAGCACGTTCAGGATCTTGCCGCGCAGGGGCAACAGCGCCTGTGTTTTACGATCCCGCCCCATCTTGGCCGAGCCGCCCGCGCTGTCGCCCTCGACAATGAACAGCTCGGTGCCGCTGCGGTTGGTGGCGGTGCAATCCACCAGCTTGCCGGGCAGGCGCAGTTTCTTGGTGGCGGTCTTACGCTGGGTTTCCTTTTCCTGACGGCGGCGCAGGCGCTCTTCCGCGCGCAGCACAAGGAAATCAAGGATCGCGCCTGCCGATTTGGTGTCGGCCGCCAGCCAGTTGTCAAAATGGTCGCGCACGGCGTTTTCCACCAGCCGCTGTGCCTCGGTCGTGGCAAGGCGGTCTTTGGTCTGGCCCACAAACTCGGGCTCGCGGATAAAGCACGACACCAACGCGCAGCCGCCTGTCATCAGGTCGTCGCGGGTGATGTTGCCCGCCTTCTTGTTGTTGACCAATTCGCCATAGGCCTTGATCCCCTTCAGGATCGCGGCCCAGAAGCCTGCCACATGGGTGCCGCCTTCGGGCGTAGGGACGGTGTTACAGTAGCTTTGGATGAACCCATCGCGTGACGGGGTCCAGTTGATCGCCCATTCCACCTTGCCCGGCGTGCCAAAGCGTTCCTGAAATTCGACCGTGCCGGAAAAGGGCTGATCGGCATAGGTGGCCGCCGACCCAAGCGTTTCGCGCAGGTAATCCGACAGGCCGCCGGGAAAGTGGAACGTCGCCTCTTGCGGGGTGTCGCCATCGGCAATCGCCGATTTCCAGCGAATTTCAACGCCCGAGAACAGATAGGCCTTGGACCGGATCGAGGCGAACATGCGCGCCGGTTTGAAGCGGTGCGCACCGAATATCTGCTCATCCGCGTGAAAGGTGATCGTGGTGCCACGGCGATTGGGCGCTTGGCCGACCTTTTCCACCGGGCCCAGCGGCACACCGCGTGAAAAGCGTTGTTCGTAGACTTCCTTGTTGCGCGCCACTTGCACGACCATCGAATCCGACAGCGCGTTCACCACCGAGGCCCCGACCCCGTGCAAGCCGCCCGAGGTTTGATAGGCCTTGCCGCTAAACTTGCCGCCCGCGTGCAGGGTGCACAAGATCACCTCCAAAGCGGATTTGCCGGGAAACTTGGGGTGCGGATCAATCGGGATGCCACGGCCATTGTCGCGCACGGTCAGGGAATAATCCTCGTGCAGCTCCACCTCGATCCGGTTGGCGTGTCCGGCCACCGCCTCGTCCATCGAGTTATCAAGGATTTCGGCCACAAGGTGATGCAGCGCGCGTTCGTCGGTGCCGCCGATATACATGCCGGGCCGTTTTCGGACGGGTTCCAGCCCTTCCAGCACCTCAATCGAAGAGGCGTCATAATCCGTAGGCTCATCAGGTGAAAGAAGATCGTCGGCCATGTTTGCGCTGCTCTTGGTTTTATGGGTTGGCGGCTATTATGTCAGGGCACGGGCATCAGTAAAAGCCGTATCATTGCGATCTGAACTCTGTTCCGCTTAGGATCTGCCGCAAATACCGCGCGCAGCCCTTCAGCGCAGCGTTGTCATCTGCGATTAGCGTGATGGGGATATCTTGCAGAATACGGCGATAGGGGCCTTTTGCGACAAAGCGCTCGTGCATCCCAAGGAAGGCCAGATGCGGCGCAACCGCCCGCGCCACACCACCGATCAGGTAAAGCCCGCCGGTGGCCATATGGTGCAGGCACATATCGCCCGCAACCGTGCCAAGCAGGCGGGCAAACAGGCGTACCGTTTCTGTGGCGGTCGCATCCTGCCCTTGTGAATGGCGCGCGATAATTTCCCCGGTATCCTGCGCCGTGCCACCCAGCCAATGATGCACGCGCAACAGGCCCGGCCCCGACAGCGCCGCCTCAATCGGGTTGTGCGGGTGGGACTGCGATAGATGATCAATCAACGCGTTGACCTGTGCATCGCCATGCGGCAGCCGGGTATGTCCCGATTCCGCAGGCGGCACGAAAAGATCATCGCCGATCCGATGTGCAACCGCCACGTTGCACCCGGTCCCCAGCCCCATCACCAGCCGTGCGCCGTCGGGCTTCGCTCTTCCCGGCAAAACCAGGGCAAGCGCCGCGTCATCCAGATCGTCCAAGGCATAGGCCTGCGCCTGCAAGTCGTTCAGCAAATGGACATGCGCGGCCCCTGTTGCCAAGCGCAGATCATCAGAGGCAATGAACCAATCCAGATTGGTCAGCTGCGCGCCCTCAGCCGCAACAGGGCCCGCCACCCCGGCACATAGCCTATCTACGGCGGGGTGCCCCATATCCCCCAGATAGCACGTCAGAACAGCCTTCAGACCGCTGAAATCTGCATTACGGTAGCGGCGCGCACTGTCTGGGCTTAACTGGCCCTGCGCATTGGACAGGCCGATGCGCGAGTGGGTGCCCCCGACATCGGCCAGCAGATGCCGCTTACCCATCGCGCCACTGCGCCATCGTTGCCCGCGCGGCCTGTGCCAACATCACCACGTCGATCCCAACAGCCAAGAACTGCGCGCCCCAGTCGCGATACCGCAAAGCGGTGTCATGATCGGTAGCCAGAATGCCCGCCGCCTTGGGGCTGTTGGCAATCTGGCCAAGCGCCTGTTGGATCGCATCCTGCACAGGTGCGGCATGGCTATCGCCGAGATACCCCATATCGGCGGCCAAATCCGATGGCCCGATAAAGACCCCATCAACACCGTCAACGGCAAGGATATCGTCAAGCGCCTCTATGCCAGCCTGCGTTTCAACCTGCACCAAAAGGCAGATTTGCGCATTGGCCGTGGCTGTATAATCCGAAATAGCCGAAAAATGCGAGGCGCGGGCAAGGGCGGCGCCCGATCCGCGAATGCCCTCTGGCGGGTAGCGGGTGGCACGGACAAGATCGCTCGCTTGCTGCGCGCTTTCCACCATTGGGATCAGAAGGGTTTGCGCCCCGATGTCCAAAGCCTGTTTGATCGCCCAAGCCTCGCCCATGGGCAGGCGCACGACCGGCAGGCTGTGCTGGCCGGTCAGGATTTGCAACTGATGCATCATGCTGCGCAGATCGTTGGGCGCATGTTCACCATCAATGACCAGCCAATCAAAACCAGCGGTGGCCAATATTTCCGTGGCATAGGCATCGGCAAACCCGGCCCAACACCCATAAAGCGTTTGTCCCTGCGACAAGGCGGATTTGAACAGATTTTCTGGTGCGGGCATGTCAGACCTCCGGGGCTGCGGCTTTACACAACAGGCTTATGCGTGACGCGGCACCGTGTCGAGACCAGCGTAAGCCGTGGGTCATTGACATGCGAGGCTTTACTTTCAGCCCAAAAGCCAAGACACATTTCGAATGGATAATCACTTCAAAGGCCTTTTGATCACGGCCCTCGGCGTTTTGTTCGTGGTGCCGGATTCCCTGTTTATCCGGCTGATAGACGCGTCCGCGCCAACCATTGCGTTTTGGCGCGGCATCACATCGGGCGGGTTTATCTTTCTGGGCGTCCTTGCCGCAATGGGCCTGCGCGGGTTCCGCGATGTTACCCGTACCGGATGGCCCGGCGTGATCTATACCGTGTTGATTGGGGCAACGGCCCCGGGTTTTGTCTTGGCCGTCACATGGACCAGCGTTGCCAACGTGGTGTTTATCATTGCGTCTATGCCGGTGTTCGCCGCGATCTTCAGCCGTATCTTTTTGGGTGAAACCATCAGCCGCCGTATGGTTTTTACGATGATGGGTGTGTTTGTCGGTCTTGGTGTGATCGCATGGGGCTCTGGCGAAACCGAGGGCGCGTCTTGGCAAGGGGATCTGGTCGCTTTGGGGGTATCGGCCAGTTTTGCCGCAGCCATGACCGCCGCCCGCAAGTTGCGCACCACGTCTATGATCCCGGCGATCCCGATCGCTTTTATCGGCGCGTCGATTCTGATCTGGCCATTTGCCGACCCCGGCACAGCCATGCCATCGCAATGGCCGCTGATCTTGGGACACGGGGCTTTCATCACGGTTTCAACTTGCCTTCTGACACTTGGCCCGCGCTACATCGCCTCGGCAGAAGTCGCCCTGCTGATCTTGCTCGAGTCGGTGCTGGCCCCATTGCTGGTGTGGTGGGCGATAGGAGAAGATCCGGGGTCTTGGGCCATGGCTGGCGGGGCAATCGTGATCGCAGTTTTGTTCGGCTCGAACCTATTAGCGCTGCGCAACAACAGACGATTGCGCAGCATCCCTCAACCCAGGGCCGGGCCACCGTCGAGCACATGAAAAGGCCTGCAAGATTGCAGCCGACAGCTCACTCGTAGCTGCGCTGATCTTCGATCACCATACCGTCATTGGGCAGGCTGCCCCGCGCTACGATCTCGATCCGGCCCTTCAGCTTGAGCGTATCCGCCACCGCCCCGGCGTAATGTTCAGCATCACCGCCATCGGCTTCGATGCGGACGGTCATCACGTCCATTTCGCCTTCTCGGCTGGCGATCACCCGGGCCTTGGCAATTTCATTATGCTGGGCCACCAGTGCCGCCACCTGTTCGGGGCGCACGAACATGCCCTTGATCTTGGTGGTCTGGTCTGCGCGCCCCATCCACCCCTTGATACGGGTATTGGTGCGACCACACGGGCTTGGCCCGTCCATCACGGCGCTTAGATCGCCCGTGGCAAAGCGGATCAGCGGGTAATCCGGGTTCAGCGTGGTCACAACCACTTCGCCCACTTCACCGGGGGCAACCGGGTTTCCGGTGCCGGGGGTCACGATTTCAACAATCACGCCTTCGTCGATGATCATGCCGTCTTGGGCCTCGGATTCATAGGCGATGTTGCCCAAATCGGCGGTGGCATAGCATTGCAAACACGCAATCCCGCGATCCGCATATTCCTGCCGCAAAGATGGAAACAGCGCGCCGCCGCCCACGGCCGCCTTGGTGATGTTCAGGCTCAGGCCCAATTCGTCGGCCTTGTCCAAGATGATCTTGAGGTAATCCGGGGTTCCCGCATAGGCCGTAACCCCCACATCATGCGCCGCGCGCGCCTGAAGTTCTGTCTGGCCGGTGCCTGCGGGCAAAACAGCCGCCCCGACAGCCCGCGCGCCGTTTTCAAAAATCATGCCAGCAGGCGTCAGGTGATAGCCAAAGCAGTTCTGCACGATGTCCCCCTTGCCAACGCCACAGGCATGCAGGAAACGCCCCATGCGCCACCAATCGTGGCTATCGCTTCCCGGTTCGTAAATCGGGCCGGGGCTTTGGAAGATGTGGGCAAATTGGGCGGCATTCCGTGTCGTCAGACCACCAAAGGGGGCCGACGCACCCTGCGCCCGGCCCAAATCGGATTTGCGCAAGACCGGCAGGGCGGCAAGATCAGCCACCGAACGGATGGCCTGCGGATCAATCCCGTCAAGCGCCCCGCCATAACCGGGCAGCGCCTGCGCGCGTGCGATCTGTTCGGGCAAGGCCTTGGCCAAGGCCGACTGGCGCTCGTCTGCGCTGCGCGTTTCAAGATTGTCGAAATACTCGGGCATGACCTGTTCCCCTGATGGCCAGCGTTGTGTGATATCGGTGATCGAAATCAGCTAAGCCACCGCTTACGGCGGCGATAACTGCGCACATCACGAAAGCTTTTGCGGCCCTCGTCCGACATGCCCAGATAGAATTCTTTCACATCCGGGTTCTCGCGCAGCGCATCCGCAGGGCCATCCATGACCACACGGCCGCTTTCGAGGATGTAGCCGTAATGCGCGAACCGCAAAGCCACGTTGGTGTTCTGTTCGGCCAGCAAGAACGTATATCCTTCCTTCTCATTGAGCGATTGCACGATGTTGAAAATCTGCTCCACCAGCTGCGGGGCAAGGCCCATGCTCGGCTCGTCCAGAAGGATCGTCTCGGGTCGGCTCATCAAGGCACGGCCGATGGCGACCATCTGCTGTTCTCCGCCCGAGGTATAGCCCGCCTGACTGCGGCGGCGTTCTTTGAGGCGTGGGAAATAGTCGTAAACCATATTCAAATCGGCATCGATCTCGCCGCGCGACACGCCGCGCGTATAGGCACCGGTCAGCAGGTTTTCCTCGACCGTCAGGTGTTCAAAGCAATGCCGCCCTTCCATCACCTGAATGACGCCCTTTTTCACAAGGTCCGACGGCACCAGATCCTGCACCCGTTCGCCACGATACTTGATTGTGCCTTTGGTCACTTCGCCGCGTTCGGATTTCAACAGGTTTGAAATCGCCTTGAGCGTCGTCGTCTTGCCCGCGCCATTGCCGCCCAGCAGGGCCGTGATGCCGCCCTTGGGCACGCTCAGGCTTACGCCTTTGAGCACGAGGATCACGTGGTTGTAGATCACCTCGATATTGTTGACCTCAAGCAGTGTCTCTTCGGTGCGTCCTGCGTCGAGCATGTGTCTCTCCATCATGGTCCGCGCAACCGGCGGGCCGTCTTGGGGTTGGGTCAGACGTGGCGGGCCGGCCGCCACGTCCTGTGGGTCAAAAAGCTGCGATCAGTTGCAACGCATTTCGATCCCGTTTTCTTCGGCAAACGCCATCGAGTCTTCTTCAACCAGCGGGCCCAGAACGTCTTGATCCGACTGGAAATACTCGGTGATCAGCTTGAATTCTCCAGCCTCGGCATCCCACTGCGACACAGCACCAAAGCCGTTGCCACCGTGGTTTTCACAGCTCACCTTGAATTCCGGACCAAAGTTGGGCAGGCCAATCGCGGCCATCTTTTCTTCGGTCATTTCAAGGTTTTCCATACCGTCACGCATTTGCGCGGCGTTGATCGCGGACGTGCCATGCATGTCCTGAGCGGTCTTGATCGCTTCGGCAGCCAGCATTGCGGCATACATGCCACGGTTATACAGGACCGAGCCGATCTGATCGCCCGCGCCTGCGGCTTTGCCGGTTTCGACAACATGCGTCTGGATATCGTCGTAGACCGGGTAATCCGAGCCAATATTGTGGAAGGTCAACGCCTTGTAGCCATTCGCGCGGTCACCGGCGGCCTTCACGTCATTTTCAGAGCCCGACCACCAAACGCCGATGAAGTTTTCCATCGGGAAACGAATGTTCACGGCTTCCTGAATGGCGACTTGGTTCATAACGCCCCAGCCCCACATGATCACGTAATCAGGCTTTTCGCGGCGAATTTGCAGCCATTGCGATTTCTGTTCCTGACCGGGGTGATCAACGGCCAACAATGTCAGGTCATAGCCGTGCTTTTCGGCCAGTCCTTCCAGCGTGCGGATCGGTTCTTTGCCATAGGCCGAGTTGTGATAGACCAGCGCGATGGATTTGCCGCTGATGTCGCCATCATTTTGCTCAAGAATATGGGTGATTGCGTGGCTTGCGCCGTCCCAGTAGTTGGCCGGATAGTTGAAGACCCACTCGAACACCTTGCCGTTCTTGGCCGAGGTGCGGCCATAGCCCATGGTGTGAAGCGGAATACCGTCAGCCGTTGCCTTGGGGATCAACTGATAGGTGATCCCTGTCGAAAGCGGCTGATACACCAGAGCGCCGTTACCCGCGCCTTTGGTGGCTTCGTAGCATTCCACACCTTTTTCGGTGTTGTAGCCGGTTTCGCATTCCACAAGGTTGATCGCCTCGCCGCCGATGCCGCCATCACGCTCGTTCAGCAGGGTAAAGTAATCCTGATAGCCATCCGAGAATGGAATACCGTTCGCGGCATACGGGCCGGTGCGATAGCTGGTATCGACGATCGTCAGATCAGCCAGGGCCGGAGCGGCGGCCATCACGGCGGCCACGGCGGCACTTAAGAGTTTCGTGTTCATCGGTTCAGGTCCTCCCTTGGTGTGGTTCCGATGGTTTCGGATCGCCGGGGGTTTATCGCCCCCGGTCAATTCTTCTCGGGCCCGGCCTCGCCTAGTGCGGGAAGGGCCAAAGTCTTAGTTTTTCCTTCGCGACGCGCCAAAGCTGCGCCAGTCCGTGCGGTTCGGCGATCAAGAAAATGATGATCATTCCTCCGACGATCATGAATTCAAGATGCGCGGCCAGATCGGTGGGCCAACCAAGGCCGCCCACCAGCACGTTTTTCAACAGCACTGGCAGCAACACAAGGAACGCGGCCCCCGCGAACGACCCAAAGATCGAGCCAAGCCCACCAATGATCACCATGAACAGCACGAGGAACGATTTGTTGATGCCAAAGGCCTCGCCCACCTCAACCGCGCCAAGATATACGGCAAAGAACAAGGCCCCTGAGATCCCCACGAAGAAACCCGACACCATAAAGGCCGTCAGTTTTGCGCGCAGCGGGTTCACGCCGATAATTTCGGCGGCGATATCCATGTCGCGGATCGCCATCCATTTGCGCCCTGCCATGCCCCGCGTCAGGTTCCGCGCAAGAAGCGCGCAGGCCACGGTGAAGACAAGGCAGAACAGGTAAGCCGCCCAAGGGGCCGTTTCCGCGCCGGTGACAGGCGCGCCGAATACCGTGCGTTCAGGCGCACTGATCTGACCCGAAGCCGAATAGTTGTAGAACCACGACACGCGGTTGAACATCCAAACAAGGAAGAACTGCGCCGCAAGCGTGGCCACCGCCAGATAGAACCCTTTGATCCGCAAACTTGGCAGGCCAAACAGAACGCATACCCCCGCGGTGATGCCCCCGGCGAAAATCACATGGAAGAAAATGTTCACATCTGGAAACGACGTCATCAGCTTGTAGCAGGCATAGGCCCCCACTGCCATGAAACCGCCCGTGCCAAGGCTGACCTGTCCGCAATACCCCACAAGTATATTCAGGCCAATCGCCGCGATCGAATAGATCAAGAACGGCAGGAAAACAGCATTCACCCAATAGTCATTGATGAAAAAGGGCACCACGGCAAAGGCAGCGACCAGCACCGCGTAGTATCGGTAGCGGTCAAACTTGATCGGGAAGGTTTGGCTATCCTCGGTGTAGGAGGTTTTGAAATCACCGGCTTCACGATAGAACATTTCAGATCACCTCCCCATAAATTTCGTCGTCTTCGCGCTTGTCCGCGCGGTTGGCCGGTTTGGCATAGCCTGTCGCCTCTGAGTGTCGAACGAGCCACAAATAGGCCAGGATCCCAAGGGCTCCGCCAATCGCCGCCAAGATAAGGGCGGTCAGCATTTGCGCGGTGTTTTCAGTGTTTGCCGTCAGGGCAAGATAGCCAAAGGCCCAGAACCCCGACCAAGCGATGACATTGGCAATCGCAATGAGTTTCTGCATGGCTACACCCTCTCGATGATTTTCTCGCCGAACAGACCCTGTGGCCGGAACACGAGAAAGATCAGCGCCAAGACATAGGCAAACCAGTTTTCAGTCGCGCCACCAATCATCGAGCCGATACTGAATTCGAACAGCTTCTCACCCACGCCAATCAACAGCCCGCCGATAATCGCACCGGGGATCGAGGTGAAACCGCCCAGCATCAGAACCGGCAACGCCTTGAGCGCGATCAGTGACAGTGAGAACTGAACACCCGATTTGGTGCCCCACATGATGCCGGCAACCAAGGCCACGAACCCGGCCAGCGACCAGACCATCACCCAGATGAAGTTCAAGCTGACGCCAACCGAAAGGGCCGCCTGGTGATCGTCTGCCACCGCGCGCATCGCGCGGCCGTGCTTCGAATACTGCGCGAACACGACAAGGCCGATCACCAGCAGGATCGCAATGAAGGTTGCCCAAAGATCAAGGTTGTCGATGAAAAACCCGTAGCCAAAGAGGTTGTAGGTGACTTCGTCGATCGTGGTGTTGATCCCCTGCGGCAGGCCGACATCCAGCTTCTTGATGTCGCTGCCCCACATGATATCGCCGAACCCTTCGAGAAAATACGCAAGGCCGATTGTCGCCATGAACAAGATAATCGGCTCTTGATTGACCAAATGTCGGAAAATGAAGTGGTTCACCAGCCACGCCAGCAAGACCATGACGACCATCGTCAGCAAAATCGCGGCCAGCGCCGGAACATGCCAGCCAAAATGGTGGATTTCCGTGCCAAAGGTTGCGTTGATCAAGTGGGCGAATGGCACCTGCCCTTCCATGATCCCGACCAACGTCAGCGCCGCAAACAGCGCCATCACGCCTTGGCTAAAGTTGAAAATACCCGACGCCTTGTAGATCAGCACAAAGCCCAGAGCGACAAGCGCATACAAAACCCCGGCCATCAGACCGTTCAGGAAAACTTCCATTCCCCAGATAAACTGCTCAGGCATGTTGAGGTCCTCCCCCTATGTCGCGGTTTTGGCTAAAATCAGTCATGGGCCACCCCCAGATAGGCGTCGATCACCGCCTGATTGTTGCGCACCTCATCAGGCGTGCCGTCGCCGATCTTCTTGCCGTAATCCATCACGACCACACGGTCGGACAGGTCCATGACCACGCCCATATCGTGTTCGATCAGGGCGATTGTGGTGCCAAATTCATCATTCACATCCAGGATAAAGCGGCTCATGTCCTCTTTTTCCTCGACATTCATGCCGGCCATCGGCTCATCCAGCAGCAAGATCGACGGCTCGGCGGCCAAAGCGCGGGCCAATTCGACACGCTTTTTCAAACCATATGGCAAGCGGCCCACTGGCGTTTTGCGGATGTGCTGGATTTCCAGAAAGTCGATCACTTTTTCCACGACTTCACGGTTTTCAACCTCTTCGCGCTCGGCCTTCCCCTTCCAAAGCGCCTGCGCCATCAGGCCGGCTTTCATCTGGCGGATACGCCCGGTCATCACGTTGTCCAGAACGCTCATGCCTTCGAACAGGGCGATATTCTGGAACGTCCGGGCAATGCCCTGACGCGCCACTTGATAGGGCTTCATCGGCGGGCGCAATGCGCCTTTGTACCAAACCTCGCCTTCTTGCGGGTTATAGAAGCCCGAAATGACGTTCAGCATGCTGGATTTGCCGGCACCGTTGGGCCCAATGATTGCACGGACTTCACCCTGACGGATATCGAAACTGATATCTTGGATCGCCACGACACCACCAAAGCGCAGCGTGATGTGCTTCATTTCCATCACCACGCCGCCGATTTTGCGGCCATCTTCGGTGGTAAAGCCTTCTGAGGCATCAAGCATGGCTCAAACCTTTCTCATCTGTCCGCGGGACGGCGGGCGGGGCGACGTTGCCGCGAGCGGCAACAAGCGGCGCTTGCAGGGCCATCATTCTGCGGCCACCTTGGTATTTCCGGGAACCGGCACCACCTTGGCGTCGCGGATTGCCAGCGTTGCGCTGATCGCGCCTTTGCGCCCATCCTCGTAGGTGACCTCGGTGGTTGTGAAAATCTCTTTCGACCCGTCGTAAAGCCCGCCCAGAAGATCCTCGAACTTCTCGGCAATCACACCACGGCGGACTTTGCGGGTGCGGGTCATTTCACCATCGTCGGCGTCAAGTTCCTTGTGCAGCACCAGGAAGCGATGCACTTGGCAATGCGACAGCATCGGATCATCCGCAAGGCTGCGGTTCACCTCTTCGACATGTTCTTGGATCATCTCCAAAACCTTGGGATGCCCGGCCAGTTCCTGATACGAAGCATAGCCGATATTGTTGCGCTCGGCCCAGTTGCCGACCGCCGTCAGATCGATATTGATGAACGCCGTGCAGACATCCCGTTGGTGGCCAAAAACCACGGCCTCAAGGATATTGGGATAAAACTTGAGCTTGTTTTCGACGTATTTGGGCGCGAACATCTTGCCATCGGCCATCTTGCCGACGTCCTTGGCGCGGTCGATGATCCGTAGATGCCCTGACCCTTCTTCGAAAAAGCCCGCATCGCCGGTGGCGACCCAGCCTTCGGGGTCTTTCGTCTTTTTGGTGCTTTCGTCGTTCTTGTAATAATACTCGAACGTGCCCGGACCGCGATAGAACACCTCGCCCGACGGGTCGATCTTGATCTCAACGCCGGGGGCCGCCACGCCAACGGTGTCGTTGCGCACTTCGCCATCGGGTTGCAGCGTGATGAACACCGACGCTTCGGTCTGGCCGTATAGCTGCTTAAGATTGATGCCAAGGCTTCGGTAAAATTCGAAAATTTCTGGCCCGATCGCCTCACCAGCGGTGTATCCCACACGCACCCGGCCAAATCCCAGCGTATCCTTCAAAGGGCCAAAGATGAACAGGTTGCCCAAAGCGTATTTCAAGCGATCCCAGCCGCCAACCGGCTTGCCGTCCAGAATGGCCGGACCGACCTTGCGGGCATTCGCCATGAAAACGTCGAACAGCCATTTTTTGAAACGGCCCGCATCCTCCATCCGGATCATCACATTGGTCAACTGCGTCTCGAACACGCGCGGCGGGGCGAAATAGTAGGTTGGCCCGATTTCGCGCAAGTCGGTTTGCATCGTTTCCGGGGATTCGGGGCAGTTCACACAGAACCCGCACCAATAGGCCTGACCGATCGAAAAGATGAAATCGCCCACCCAAGCCATCGGCAGATAGGCCAGAACCTCTTCGTCGCGATTGAGATGGTCAAACTCCGCGGACGAGCGGGATGCCTCGATAATATTGCGGTTCGACAGCACCACCCCCTTGGGCTTGCCGGTGGTGCCCGACGTGTAAAGCATCACACAGATACTGTCGTAATTAAGCTTGTCACGGCGCGCCTTAAGGTCTTCGATGAACTCCCAATAGGCGGCTCGGCCCTGATCCTGAATGCCGGTGAAGGTATGCAGCTTGTGATGATCGTATTTCCGCATACCGCGCGGATCGACGTAAATCATATGCTCGAACTGATGCAACTGATCCTGAATGTCGATCATCTTGTCGACTTGCTCTTGGTCTTCGACAATCGCAAACCGCGCGCCACAGTGCTCCATGACATAGGCCATCTCTTCGGCGGCCGCGTCCTGATAAAGCGGAACAGGGATTGCCCCCACCGATTGCGCCGCCACCATGGACCAATAAAAATGGGGCCTGTTGCGTCCGATAACGGCGACAAAATCGCCTTCGTTCACACCAAGATTGATCAAGCCAAGCGCCAACGCCTCGATTTCTTTCTCTGCCTCCGCCCAAGTCCAGCATTGCCAAATGCCGAATTGCTTTTCGCGGTAAGCAGGCCTGTTGGCATACTCTTTGGCGTTCCGCTGAAGTAACGTCGGAATGGACCCAAGTCCTTCCGTCGCCTGTGACGACTGAGCCAATTTTTATCCTCCCAAATGTCCGCTTTGCGAACAGATCGCCTTGTGATGGCGATTCCTCCTGCCATCAAAAGTGCTGGTTTGAGCTTCGCGGTCAACTTTTTCCTGATCATTTCGCAAACCTTTCGAATTGTAACAGCGGCGCAAACTGGCTTTGCGGCACGCGCGCGCGGTGCTAGCCATGAGGAAAAGGACACCCCGATGACACCCACGCCCAGCCAAACCGATGCCATGACAATGGCTGGCCTGAACCTGATCCAGCAGGCTCTTTCGATCTATGATGCGGATTTGCGGCTGGCTGTGTGCAATCAACGGTTTCAGGAAATGTTTGGCCTGCCGCACTGGCTTGTCACACCCGGAGCGTGTTTCTCGGATACGATCCGATTTCTGGCCGAGCGTGGCGATTATGGCAATGTCACAGAGATTGACGCATTCGTTGACTCGCGTGTCGAACAGGCCCGCGCCTTCGCGCCGCATTATATGGAACGCACGCGTGCGAACGGCAGAATCATCGGCGTTGAAGGCACCCCCCTGCCGCAAGGCGGATGGGTGACGGTTTATACCGATATCACCCGTACCAAACGACAAGAGTCCCTTTTGCGGGCGCGATCCGAAGAATTGTCTGACAAGTTGCTGGCCTACTCCGAAGACTTGTCGGCCGCCAACCGGGAACTTTCGGCAACCATAACCGCCCTTGAAGAAACCAAACGCCAGCTAACCGCGTCCGAGGCGCGAACACGGCTGACCACCGAAATGATGCCAGCCCATATCGCGCATGTCGGGGCCGATGGGCGATATACCTATTCCAACCGTCGCCTCACCACAGTCATGCCGGGCTCAAAATCGGACATTATCGGCGTCGCAATCGACGAGGCGCTTGGATCACAACCCTATTCGGCGATCCGCCCTTATCTTGAACAAGCCTTTCTGGGTGAGGCTTCGGTGTTCGAATTCACCCATGAGCCCAGCTCGCGCCGTATCCGGGTGGCCTTTACGCCCGATGACACCCAAGGCGGGGCTTATGTGTTGTCCATGGATATCACCGAAGAAGCGCAAACCCGCTCGGCCCTGCAACAAACCCGCCGTCGTGAAATGGCCGCGCAGCTGACCAGCGGGCTGGCGCATGATTTCTCGAACCTGCTGACAATCATTCTGGGTATGCAATCGAAACTGCAACGCATGGAGCTTGGCCCCGCCGCGAACGAATTGATCTCGGCCACTCTGGCCGCCGCGCGGCGCGGTGGCGGGCTGCTCAATAGAATCGCCGATATGACCGGCCCACGCGAACACATTCCCGTGCCAACCGATCTTGGCAGTTTTCTGGACGATCTCGAAACATTGGCGCGATCCACCTTGTCCGAAAGCGTTGTTTTCCGCGTCAACAATCAGGCCACTGGCCGCGCGTTCAAGTTGGATCCTGGCATGTTGCAGGATTCGCTTCTCAACCTCGTTCTCAACGCCCGCGACGCCTGTGGCGCAAGCGGCCAAATCACACTTTGCGCAGATTGCGTTCAAGACACTTGGCTGGAATTCACTATCACCGACACTGGTCCGGGGTTTTCCGATCAGGCCCTTGCCCATGCTTTGGATCCGTTTTTCACAACCAAAGGCGGCGAAGGATCGGGGCTTGGCCTGTCAATGGTCTATGACATGACCAAGCTGGCGGGCGGGCGCGTGAAATTGTCGAACACAGCAACCGGCGGGCGCGTCGGCCTACGTTTACCCCTGCGATCCGCCAGCCCGTCCGACGCCCCCGGCATGATCTTGCTTGTCGAGGACAGCCCGGATTTGCGCGGCACCGTGCGCGACATGCTGCGCGAAACGGGCCATACCGTAATCGAGGCTGCCTCAACCGACGAAGCCCTGGCCTTGATAACCGAGATTCCACAAATCTCGGCGCTTTTGTCAGACATCTCACTTGAAGGCAGCAAAACCGGGCTTGATCTTATCAGGGCACTTCCCGAAAACCACTGTCCAGCGTATCTCATGACGTCCCTGCCACCCGATGATCCCCTGCACAAAGCTGCCAGTGCACACGCACCAGTGCTGCGCAAACCGTTTACCGCGGCCCAATTGGACGCCTTTTTGAAATCGGACCCCCGCCCATGACCGCACCGCTTGTCACCATTCTTGACGATGAACCCGCCATTCGCGCCATGCTCTCAGACGCGCTGCAAGAGGCCGGGTTTCGCACCATGACCTTTGGCCGCGCCACAGAATTCGAGGCCGCCCTACGCAGCGCTCAGCCCGATGTCTGCCTTGTTGACCTGTCATTACCAGATCGTGATGGGCTGACACTGGTGCATCGACTGGCGTTGGAACAGGGCGCAACGGTGATCATCATCTCGGGCCGGGCCGAAGTACAAGACAAGGTCACAGGTCTGGAATTGGGCGCGGACGATTACATCATTAAACCGTTTGAGCCCGCCGAAGTGGTGGCCCGCGTCCGCGCGCGCCTACGCCGGGAAACCGCCGCACCACAAACGTCAGACACCGCCCGCTTCAATGGCTGGGTGGCGCATTTCGACCGCTACGTTCTAGAAGACGATACCACCACGGAAACGCCGTTCTCTCATGCCGAGGGCGAAGTGCTTCGCCTGTTTCTGGAACGCCCCAAACGGCTGATCTCCCGACAGGCCATGCAAGAAGCGCTTGGCGGCGCGGCCGGTGACAGCTTTGATCGGGCCATGGATGTGCGCATTTCACGCCTGCGCACCAAGCTGCGCGAAGACCCCAAAAACCCGCGCCTGATCAAAACGATCTATGGCGCGGGCTATATTTTCTTGGGGGATGTAAGCTGGGGCTGACAGGTTTTGCGCACCTTGCGGCGCGCTGTGTGGGGGCGCTGCCCCCGCCGCCCTTCGGGCGCCTCCCCCGGGGTATTTGAAACCAAGAAAAAGCAAAGCTCTGTCGCTTTTTCTTGGTCAAAATACCCCCGCCGGAGGCCTCCAACAGCGGCCGACAGGTTCAGACGGGAGGTTATTCTGCTGCCACCTGACCCTTAACCGCCTCGACTTTGACGGCGGAGTATTTGAATTCGGGGATTTTGCCGTAGGGGTCGAGGGCGGGGTTGGTGAGGATGTTTGCGGCGGCTTCGACATAGGCGAAGGGCAAAAACACCATGTCGGGGGCCACGGCGCGG
>DATFJQ010000077.1:0-37428 GCA_035269125.1 Roseovarius sp. | reverse complement strand
CCAGCCCGCCATCGGTTTCGGCGCGCAGCACGATCTGGCGGAAATCCTCGGGCGTGCTGAGCAGGGATTGCGCCGTGATCGTTGCGTTCAATTGCTGACCATCGACCGCAGGGCGCGCGCCGAACGCCCCGGCCGAGATCTGGGCATTCTGGGCGGACACGGCCGCCACCACATCGGCCGGGGTCAATTCGAACGCCGCCAGCTTGGCAGGGTCCAGCCAAATCCGCATGGCATATTGCCCGCCAAACACATTGACCGATCCAACGCCGTTGATCCGGCTAAGCTCATCCACAAGGTTGGTGACCATGTAATCGGCCAGATCAACCTGCTCCAAGCTGTCATCCGAGGAAATCAGCGCCACCACCATCAGGAACCCGGCGGATGATTTTTCAACCGTCAAGCCTTGCCGTTGGACGATTTCGGGCAAAAGCGGTGTGGCTTGGCTTAGCTTGTTTTGCACCTGCACCTGCGCGATATCGGCATCGGTGCCGGTTTCAAACGTCAGGGTCAGTTCCACAGTGCCCGCCGCCGTTGACGACGACGAGAAATAGCGCAGCCCGTCCAGCCCGGTCATCTGTTGTTCGATCACCTGTGTGACGGTGTTGGCCACCGTATTGGCCGAGGCCCCCGGATAGCTGGCCGAGACTGTCACCGAAGGCGGCGCGATTTGCGGGTATTGCGCGACCGGCAACATGCGGATCGCCAAAACGCCGATCCCCATGATGAGAATCGAAATGACCCATGCGAATACGGGCCGGTCGATGAAAAAACGTGCCATGTGCTATGCGTCCCCGTGCCTGCGCGTCACTGATCGTTGCCCGCGCCATCTGGCGCGGCGCGGTTTTCGGGGGTGACGGTGGCCCCGGGCGCGGTTTTCTGGAACCCGGCCACGATCACGCGGTCGCCGGATTCCAGACCTGCATCGACAACCCAATCCGATGCGCGATCCTGAAGGATGTTCAGTGCGCGTTCCTCGATCACGTTGTCAGCGTTGACGATCCAAGCTGTGGGGCGCCCGCGACGGTCGCGCACAACGCCCTCTTGCGGCACCAGATAAACGTTATCGACCACCTCGACCGGCATGTTTACCTGCACATACATGCCCGGCAAAAGCAGCGTTTCGGGATTGTTGAACTGCATGCGCAATGTGACCACGCCGGTTTGCGGGTCAACATTGGGCTCGGCGGCTTGCAGGCGGCCTGTTTCGCCATACTCTGATCCGTCGGCCAATGTCAGTCGCACGGTATTGTCGGCCCCGGCCAGGTCTTCTTCGGTTTCGCCACGCCGCCAGCGCAGCAGATCGGCGGCGGATTGGGTGACATCGACATAAACCGGGTCAATATCGCGGATCACGGCCATCGGCTGGGCCTGACTGGCGGTGACCAATGCGCCGGGGCTGGTTTGTGACAGGCCGATGCGCCCGGACAGACGGGCACGGATTGTGGTGTGCGACAGTTCGATCTCGGCGGCGTTCAGTTGCGCGCGTGCCAGTTCCAGTGCGGCTGCGGCCGAATCACGGGCCGCTTGCGCCTCGTCCAGCGCCTGCTCGCTGGCCACATTGCGCGCCTGCAACTCGATCAGACGCTCGGCGTCGCGGCGGGCGGCGCCCAGTTGTGCCTCGGCCTGCGCCACGCTGGCGCGAGCTTGTTGAACGGCGGCCTCATAGCTGGCGGCGTCGATCCGATACAGCGGATCGCTGGCCTGCACTTCGGCCCCTTCGGTGAACACCCGTTCGGTGATGATGCCGTTGACCTGCGGGCGCACCTCGGCCTGCGCCGACGCGGCAACGCGGCCCGGCAATGTCGACGTTAGGGTTACAGTCTGCGGCTGCACGGTCACAACAGTGACGGCGGTGGGTTGATCTGATTGCTGTGCAATGCCGGGCAATGCGGCGGAAAACAGGATTGCTAGGGCCACTAAAGGCCTTGAAAAAGACAGCATGACAAACCTTTCGGGAAATCGAGTCAACGTCTGCAAGACAGTTCAAGAATGCCCATTAGCCTAATCCCGCCGCGCCGGTCTTTGCAACCAAGCACCCTATGCCCGTTTTGCACAGGGCGCAGTGTGCATTCGCACAGAAGCCCCAGCGGTCAACTTGCCGTCACAGGCTCTGGCCCTTGGGCGAAAAAAGCCTTAGATAAAGGCAATAAACATCAAGACTTGGTAGGCGCGCGTGACCCAGAAACACACCGGACGAATGACCCGAGATGGTATTCGAATTCATGAACAGGCTGATTTTGCCGGCATGCACAAAGCCGGTGAACTTGCGGCGCGCATTCTGGATGACGTTGCGCCGCAGGTCGTTCCCGGCAAAACCACTGGTGAATTGGACCGCATCATCGAAGACAAGGTGAACGCCGCTGGCGCGACATCGGCAACCATCGGCTATAAGGGCTACAAGCACGCCAGTTGCATCAGCGTCAATCACGTGGTCTGCCATGGCATCCCCGGTGACAAAAAGCTGAAAGATGGCGATATCCTGAATATCGACGTCACGGTGATTGTCGATGGCTGGTTCGGTGATACAAGCCGCATGTTCGTGGCGGGCAAACTATCGCGCAAGGCCGAGCGGCTGATTCAGGTGACCCATGATTCCCTGCTGAAAGGGATCGAGGCGGTAAAACCCGGCAACACCTTTGGCGATATTGGCTACGCAATCCAAACCTATGTCGAAGCGCAGCGCATGTCGGTGGTGCGTGATTTCTGCGGCCATGGTCTGGGCCGGGTATTCCACGCCCCGCCCAATGTGCTGCATTATGGGCGCGCGGGGACTGGCCCGGTTCTGGAAGAGGGGATGTTTTTCACGATTGAGCCGATGGTCAATCTTGGCCGCCCTGAAACCAAGGTTCTGGCTGATGACTGGACGGCGGTCACACGCGACAAATCCCTGTCGGCGCAGTTTGAACATTCCATCGGCGTCACGATGGATGGCGCAGATATCTTCACTTTGTCACCGGCAGGCCGGTTCCATCCGACATGGGCCGCTGAGCAGTCCGAGGGCTAGGGCGCTGCCGGGACGTAATTGAACTGGGCATAAAATCGGGCCAATTCATCGTCACTGGGCGCGGTGCCTGTGTAAGTGCGGGTGTAAAACGGCACCCGTTTCATCCTTGTGTCCAGCGTTTCTTCAACCTGCATCGAGATATAGCCGATCTGCCCGTGATAAAGCGTGCTGATGCGCACATAGGCATCTTGCCGGTCATAGCCATGCCCCTGCAGCATGGTTTGCAGGGCATCGATGCGCCGCTGGTCGTTATCGCGTAGGCGCGTCATCACGTCGGGCGATTGCAAGGCCCATCCCCGGATTGCGAATTCCAGCCGCTGATCGAACCGCATATTGTCGATAAAACAGGCGATCACGTTCAAAACAGCCTCGTTTGCGGTGGCGGCATAGGCGCTTGCAGCATCCAGAAGATTGTCGGTGTTCAAGGCTTCCCAATGGTTCAGCAACGCCGCCAGAAGGTCAGCCCGATCTTTGAAGAACCAATAGAAACTGGTGCGCGACAGGCTCATTTGGCTGGCGAGTGGCTGAATTTTCACAGCATCGACCCCACCGTCGATCAGCGCGGCGAGGGCGGCGTTTAACCAGACATCGCGGGATCCGCGCCAGCCGCTTTCTTTTTGCTTATCCGTCATCGGCGGGTCATCACTTTTAAAAATATACACTGTTGTCATGAAACTTGACATAAGTGAACATTATTCGCAACCTTCCGCCGATCCAACCAGATTCGCGAAGGTGTGCCGATGTCCAGCGATCCCTTGCTTCAGCCCTATCAGTTGAAACACCTGACCCTGAAAAACAGGGTTATGATCTCGTCCCACGAACCCGCCTATGCCGAGGATGGGCTGCCCAAGGATGCCTATCGCGCCTATCATGTCGAACGCGCCAAGGGTGGCGTTGCGATGACCATGACCGCCGGATCGGCGGTGGTGTCGCGCGACAGCCCGCCCGCCTTTAGCAATATTTTGGCCTATAAGGATGAGGTTGTCGGCTGGATGAAAAAGCTGACGGATGAATGCCACGAGCACGATTGCGCGGTGATGATCCAGTTGACGCATTTGGGCTGGCGCACCCGGTGGGACAAAGGCGATTGGCTGCCGTCAGTGTCGCCCGGCCCCGAACGCGAACCGGCGCACCGCGCCTTTCCCAAGGTGGTGGAAGACTGGGATATTGCGCGCATAGTTCAGGACTATGCCGATGCCGCCGAGCGGATGCAGGCGGCGGGCCTCGACGGGATCGAGCTTGAATCCTATGGCCATTTCATGGACGCCTTTTGGTCACCGCGTCTGAACGCGTTGGAGGCGCCCTATGGCGGCGATCTCGAAAACCGCATGCGCTTTGGTTTTGATGTGCTGCGCGCCATCCGCGATCGCGTCGGGCCAGAATTCATCGTCGGTATCCGCTATGTCGCCGACGAACAGGCCGAGGGCGGGATCACCAAGGCCGAAGGGGCCGAGATTTCCAAGCGGTTGAAAGCCAGCGGGTTGGTCGACTTCCTGAACGTGATCCGGGGCCATATCGCCACGGATGCGGCGCTGACCGATGTGATCCCTGTGCAGGGAATGCGCAACGCGCCGCATCTGGATTTCGCGGGCGATTTGCGCGCCGAGGTCGATATCCCGGTGTTCCATGCGTCCAAAATCCCGGATGTCGCCACCGCCCGCCATGCCATATCCAGTGGTAAGCTGGATATGGTCGGCATGACCCGCGCCCACATCACCGAGCCGCATATCATGCGCAAGATCATGGAGGGGCAAGAAGACCGCATTCGTCCCTGTGTCGGTGCGAACTACTGCCTTGATCGCATTTATCAGGGCGGCAAGGCACTGTGCATCCATAATCCCGCCACCGGGCGAGAGTTGTCGCAACCGCATGTCATCCCGTCTGCCAGTCAGGCGAAATCGGTGCTGATCGTCGGGGCCGGCCCCGGCGGGATGGAGGCGGCCCGTGTCGCCGCTGAACGGGGTCACAAAGTGGTCGTGCATGAGGCTGCCAACGATCCGGGTGGGCAAATTCGCCTGACCGCGCAATCGCCCCGCCGCCGCGAGATGCTGTCGATCATTGACTGGCGGATGGCCGAATGTGAACGGCTGGGCGTTCAGTTTCACTTCAATTCCTACGCCGAGGCCGACACCGTCACTTGTGCCGCGCCCGATGTTGCCGTGATCGCTACCGGCGGTCTGCCCCATACCGAGATGCTGCGCGAAGGTAACGACCTTGTGGTGTCAACTTGGGACATTCTGTCGGGCGATGCGCAGCCGGGCCAGAACGTGCTGATCCATGACGAGGCAGGCGACAACGCGGCGCTGCAAGCCGCCGAAATTATCGCGCAGGCCGGTGGCAAAGTTGAAATCATGACCCCCGACCGCGCCTTTGCGCCCGAGGTGATGGGCATGTCGTTGACCCCTTACATGCGCGCGCTGCAAGAGATGGATACCACCTTTACCGTCACATGGCGGTTGCTGGCTGCGCGGCGGGACGGCAATGAAGTTCGGGCCGAGATCGGCAGCGATTATGGCGGTGTCACGCGCGAACGCCGGGTGGATCAGATTGTGGTGAATTACGGCACCCGGCCTTTGGACGATCTGTATTTTGACCTTAAACCGCTATCGTCCAATCTGGGGCAAGTCGATTATGACGCGCTGATTGCAGGCAGGCCGCAGGCCTTGGCCCCCAATCCCGATGGGGCATTTCAACTGTTCCGCATTGGCGATGCGGTGTCGTCGCGCAACACCCATGCGGCCATCTATGATGCGTTGCGGCTGTTGAAATCAGTCTGACCGGGGCGCGCCCGTATCGGGGCGCGGAGCGTTCCCCCACTGCGCCGACATCACGCGATCCAGCCACGCCAACCCGGCCAGCGCCAGACCAAGCCCAAGGAACGAGGCCACGCGGATCAACCCGCTCAGCCCCGCCATGTCGATCAGGAACACCTTGGCCACGGTCAGTGCGACCCCGGCCATCCCCACCCGGCGTAATATGACGGATCGTCGCCAAAACGCCAGCAGCAGCGCCGCAAGCGCGGCGGCCATCATCGCCACTGTGTAGGTATAAAGCTCGGGCTGGGTGACATCGGGCACCGACAAATCTGGCCCGCGCCACAGACGCCGGATTTCAAGCGCAACGTAAAATCCGGCAAACAGGACCGAGATCACTGCGAATATCCGCCGCATCAAATGCGGCAGCGCTTTCAGCCGCCACGCAGCAACCGCAAAGACAACTGCCAGCGGCAGGTATGCCACCGCGAGGCTGTCAAATATCGGCGGGCCCACAACAAGATTTTTGTGACCGAACACCCCTTTGATCAGTGGATTGAAAAAGGTCGCCAAAAGCGCGAGGGTCAATAGCCCGGCCAATGTGAACACCGCCGACAGCCCGATGCGTATGACTTTGAACAGCGTGCCACCCGCCTGCAGACGATAAAGTTGGTTGGCGGCCGACGCGAACCAGATCGTCGCGATCAGGCCCATACCCCAATGCGAGCCCATGTCGTCCTCGCCCAAGATCTGGAACAGGAGGACACAGGCAAAAACCGCCGCCAAGGTCCATATCCCGCTTTCAAGGACGACGCGCACGGGCTGGCCCGCTCGGTGATCCAGCATGTGCCAGCTGACGCCCAACAGCACCAGAGCGCCGCCATAGGCCAGCGCAACTTCGGGGAAGGGGGCATCAAACGCCGGGACAGCGCCCGGATCGACGATCAGGCGATACCCGATGACCACGACACCCAGTTGGATGAACCAGCCCAACAGGGGCAGATCATAGCGACGGTCGATCAGCGCGACACCAAGCACCATCACCGACAGCGCCAGTGTCAGTGCGGATTTCGAGAGGATCAGAAACAGCGCCAGTGCAATCAGGGTCAGCGCCGCTACGGCAAACAGGGCGGTGCGCAAACGCCGTTCGGCCCGGTCCGGCCCGGCGGCGGTGCGTTCGGCCAGCAAGGTCAAAGCCAAGGCGACCGCGATGACGTGCAAGGCCCAGCCATACGTCCCCAGAATGCGCGCCGGGTGCCACATAAATTCCAGCAGCAGCACGGCCATCGGCGCGTAACAGGCGGCGCCCATGGCCCACAAGATGGCAGGAGCCGAGCCGCCATTCGCCAGCACCGCCCGCTGCATGCGCCAAAAGGCCAGCCCGCTTGCGGCGGTGGCGATGGCCAAGAATATCGAAACGGTCAACGGCAGGGGTGTTTCCGGCGGCGCGTTAAGCGCTGCCGTGAAATTGGTGAAAAGCGGCCCGTGGGGCCATGCGGTTTGTCCCACAATCCCGGCCAACAGCGCCAGGGCAGGGGCCAGCGCCGCATCGGCCAAGGCCGGGGCACGGCGCAGCCAGATCAGCGCGCCTGCCAGCATTACTGTCAGCATAGCCACCGCTTGCCACACGCCCGCAACAGTTTCGGCCTGTTGCATCACCACAGCGCCGCCGACAGCGGCGGCGATGCTCGTGCTGATCGCCAGTCGCGTTGGAAAATCGGGCAGCGGGCGGTGCCCCATGACCGCACCCAGCAAGGGCGTGCCATCCTGCGTGGGCGTCAGGCTGCGATCGGGGATGCTCAGGCTCAGCCCGTTGATGATCAAAAGCGCGATCAGGAAATGCAGCCCGCCCGCGCCCATCGAAAAGATCACCCACGAGGCCGCAACCGTCGCGATCAGCACCAGCGCCGATACCCAGGCCCAGCGTTTGATCGTGTCCACGGCCAGCCCGGCCAGCGCGATCAACGCAAAGTAATAGTAGAACAGCCATGGCGCATCCGATGACCCACCGATCAAAAATGGTGCTGCCGTGGCGCCGATGATGCCCCCGGCGGCCAATAGCGGCCCGTGAAACCATCCCAACACGATGGCCAGTGCGGCTACGGCCACCAGCCCCGCAAGCGCCGGGGTTGGCCCGATCAGCCCGTAAAGGCCCCGCGCGGCCAAAATCCCCGCGAAAAGCGAGATCAAACCAGCCGCGGACAGGGTCGATGGTAAAAATCCGGTGGGGCTGTCGCCGTCATCGCCATAGCGGCGACGGATCACCTCGCCCCCGGCGATAAGCGCCGCCCCCAAGGCCAACGCGCCAACGACCCGCCAAACCGGAGTCAGAAGACCATTCTCGACGCCATACTGGACCATGAAAACCCCGGCCAGCGCCAAGGACAGTCCCGCCAGCGCCAATGGCCAGTTCCCGCCAAGCCAACGCCCAAGCGCCTGAAATCTGTCCTGACGAAACACAAAGGCGCGCGGCTGTTGGGGTGTGTCGCGGACATTGTCTTTGGCGTCGTCCGCGCGTTGCGGGATGGGTCGCGCGGCGGCGGGACGGCTGGCGTCGCGGCCCTCAGACGGTCGGGTTGGCGCGGTGGTGGGGATAGTGATGCCGTCAGGCGTGGCGGCGGGGCGGTGTGACTTGGGGTCAAGCGCTGCGCCCCCTTCGCGGCGCAAGGCGTCAGACAAGGCTTCGATCCGCGCCTCAAGCGCGCGGACACGGGTTTTCAGCCCAAAATGCGAGATCAAAAGATAGGGAACGCCAAGAACGAGCAGCAGGCCCAAAAGGCCGATCAGGCCGACAATCGCTTCCATTTCACTTGTCCTCAGGCCAACTGCACACAGGTTTTTAGCGCGTGCTGAAAAGGCCCGTCAACGCGCGTTTTACAAGGCCGGTCACCGATGGGCGGCGGGTTCGCGCAAAGGGCAGTGGACGACAGACCTCCAGCGCGGCCACGCCCACGCGCGCGGTCAGCGCTCCATTCACCACGCCCTCGCCAAACCGACGCGAGATTTTCGACAACACCCCGCCGCCCGCGACCGAGCTGATAAGGTCATCGCCCACGGCCACGGCCCCGGTCGCCACCAGATGCGTCATCACCGCGCGCGCCAGCCGCCAACTGCCCAAGGTGCCGGCGCGCCCGCCATAGATTTCCGCGATCCGGCGGATCATCCGCAGGTTCGATGTCAGGGCAGCCACCACATCGGCCAGCGCCAGCGGCACAATGGCGGTGACGGTGGCGACCTGCCGTGCTGCGGCTTCGATTTCCAACAAGGCGGCTTGATCCAGCGGTGTCAGGATTTCGGTTTCGGCCAGCCCAAGGAGCGCCGCTGCGTCGAATTGATCGCTGCTCAGATCGGCAAGGCTGTCGCGCCCCCATCTTGTATCGTCGCGCCCGGAATAAAGCCGGGTCAAGTCGGCCACCACGGCGCGGGCATCGCCAAGGCTGTCGGCGCTCAGCGCGGCCTCGGCGCGCGATTGCAGGCGATCAATGCGCGCCAATCGGGATATGGCCGCCAATTCGCGCAATGCGATGATCAACAGAACCAGCACAAAGGCTGCCGTCAGCCCGGTTACGGCATAGCCCAACAACGGGGCGCGCGTGATCAACCCGGTGATGAAATCCCACGCGGCGACCGAGACAACTGCAGTGATGATTGCCAGCAGCAACCCCCAGAACAGTCGTGCCAGCGTGGATGGTTTGCGCGCGGCCAGTGTTGCCACGGTTTGCATCGCACGTCCCTTGGGGTGGGGTGGTGCCTCGGGGTCGGGCACGGGCGGCGCGGTTGCCGGGGATGGCGCATCTGCGTCATCGTCCAGATCAATCAGGATCGGGCCTTTGGTCATTGCGGTCCCCCATATGGTGCCTGCCAGACCATGCGGATATCGGGCAGGTTTTCATCATTGCCCGCGCCATTTGTCCGGATGGCTTCGGCGAAGCCGTGGCGCGCGTAAAAATCCCGCGCAGGTTCATTGGCCTGTAACACCCATAAATCCAGCCGATTGGCGCGCGCCTTGGCATCGTCCAGCAGCGCCCGGCCCAGACCCTGCCTACGGGCGCGGGGATGCACATAAAGCGCATGGATCGTGGTCCCGTCACGCGCAATGAACCCGGCCGGGCCTTGGCTGTCCTGCACCATCTGCACCCAGCCCCGGTAAATGACCTTAGACATGACGTGCACATCGGCCAGCCGAGAGCGCACCTGCGGCAACCAAGGCGTGTTGTGCGTAAAGGCCCACAGAATCGCCAAAAGATGCGGCGTGTGGCCGATATGGGCGCGCGCCGGGGTCACAACCGATCCCCGATCAAAAATTGTGCGGCCCTGTCCAGCCGGATATGCGGCGGGCCTTCGCCGGGATTCAGGCTCAGGCGGGCGGGTGCGAAATTCATCACCTGATAATCGGCGTCTAGCCACTGCTTTGCGCCTTCGCGCGCCGGGGCGAGCAGGCGGGCGGGGTCTTGGGGCAATTCACCGGGATAGAACGCCGCCTGCTTGCCCGTGGTCAGCAAACGGCCCCGCACGCAGTCTAGGCTTTGACCGTCATGTTGCACGGTTTCCTCGACCGTGGCGCGCAGCGCGGCGATGGCCATGGCCTGTGTTTCGGCCCCGGCGAAATCGGCGCGGTCGCGGGCGTCGCGCGTCAGCGCGGCCATGATCGCGGTTAGCCGGGCGTGTTGGGTGTGGTGCAGGTGGTCGGCTTTGGTGGCGGCGAACAGGATTTTTTCCACCCGGCGGCCCATCAACAGGCGGGTCAGGAATGCATTGCGCCCGGGACGGAAGGCCGACAGGATATCGGCCATGGCGTGGCGCATATCCTCGACCGCTTGTGGCCCGCGATGGATGGCACCCAAGGCATCCACCAGCACGATCTGGCGGTCGATCCGGGCGAAATGATCGCGAAAGAACGGTTTGACGATCTGCGCCTTGTAGGCCTCGAACCGGCGCTCCATTTCCCGCCACAGTGATTTGCGTGGCGGGGTGTCGGGTTGGGCCAGTGGCGCAAAGGTCAGCGCGGGCGATCCGGCCATATCCCCCGGCAACAAAAAGCGGCCCGGCGTGCAATCGTAAAACCCGGCATCACGCGCCGCGTTCAGATAGGCGGTGAACCCTTTGGCCAGCGATTGCGCCACGGGTTCATCCAGCGGCGCGGCGGTATCGGTAGCCTGCGCTTGTGTTAGGTAATCGGCAGCTTGCGGGCGGTTTTCCAGACGGTCCAGAACCTCGGCGGACCAGTCTGCATAGGATTTGTCCAACAACCCCAGATCCAGCAGCCATTCGCCGGGGTAATCCACGATATCCAGATGCACGGTGCGCGGCCCCGACAACCCCGATAGCAGCCCCGTGGGCCGCACCCGCAGCGACAGGCGCAATTCTGACACGGCGCGCGTGCTGTCGGGCCAGCGCGGCTCGGGGCTGGTGAGCGCGGCAAGATGCGTCTCGTAGTCAAAGCGCGGCACGGTATCGTCGGGTTGCGGTTGCAGAAACGCCGCGCTGATCCGCCCTTCGGAGGCGGCCAGCAAGCCGGGCATCCGGCCCCGATCCATCAGGTTGGCCACCAGCGAGGTGATGAACACGGTCTTTCCGGCGCGCGACAGGCCGGTCACGCCCAGCCGGATCACCGGCTCGAACAGGGTTTCCGACAGGGTGTCGGTGACATTCTCGACCTTGCGGGTCAGGCCATCGGCGATATCGGTGATAATCAATTACGGCCCCTTGCCTGTTCGCGTCCAAGATAGCCACGCACAGGCCCAGTTGCCAGAGGGGAGGTTTGGGGGATTGTTCCCCTTGGGGCGGCGGGGTATTGGGCAGCTATGCCAAGATACGCGTTAAAAGTGGAATATCACGGGGCGCCCTTTGCCGGGTGGCAAAGGCAAGCCGATCAGCCCTCGGTGCAGGGCGCGATCGAGGCGGCGCTGGCCCGGCTGGAGCCGGGGCCGCACAACATTGCCGCCGCTGGCCGCACCGATGCGGGTGTGCATGGGCTGGCGCAGGTGGCGCATTGCGATCTGGTCAAGGACTGGACGCCGTTCCGCCTGTCCGAGGCATTGAATTACCACCTAAAGCCCGATCCGGTGGCCATTGTCGGCTGTGCGCAGGTGGCTGATGATTGGCACGCCCGGTTTTCGGCGACCGAGCGGCGATACCTGTTCCGCCTGCTGATGCGGCGCGCGCCTGCGACGCTGGACAAGGGGCTGGTCTGGCAGGTGCCGCATGATCTGGATATCATGGCAATGCGCGAAGGTGCGGCGCACCTGCTGGGTCATCACGATTTCACCACCTTCCGGTCGTCGATCTGTCAGGCGCAAAGCCCGGTCAAGACGCTGGATGTGCTTGAGATCAGCCGTGTTGACGGCGTCAGCGGCCCTGAGGTGCAGTTTCGCCTGCGCGCCCGGTCGTTCCTGCACAATCAGGTGCGCAGTTTCGTCGGCACGCTGGAGCGTGTGGGGGCGGGGGCGTGGGCCCCAAAGGATGTGAAGCACGCGCTAGAGGCGCGCGACCGCGCGGCCTGTGGCCCGGTTTGCCCGCCGCAGGGGTTGTATCTGGCCGGGGTTGGTTACCCGGACGATCCGTTCGCCCCAGACGCCCCATAAAAAAGCCCGGCACACGAAGGCACCGGGCAGGAGGGGAAATCATTAGCCGTCTGGTTTAGCCAAAGACCTTGGTCAGCGCCCTGTCGGTCGCTTCGATGATCTGGTCGATATCGTCGCGGGTGGCGATCAGGGCAGGGGAATAGCACAGCGTGTTGTTGAAGCCGGGGATCGAACGGTTGGTCACGCCGATCACCACACCTTGCGCCATGCAGTCGGCGGCAACCGCCTGCGCCTGCTTTTCCGGCACCGGCTCTTTGCTGGTGCGGTCGGCCACCAGTTCGGCCCCCAGAAACAGGCCCTTGCCGCGCACATCACCGATCACCTTGTGCTTGTCTTTCAGGGCGCTCAGCTGATCCAGCATGTAGTCGCCGATGACGGTTGTGTTTTCCAACAGGCCCTCTTCCTCGATGATGGCCATGTTTTCCAAAGCGGCGGCCGGCCCCGCAGTGCAACCGCCAAAGGTCGAAATATCGCGGAAATAGTCCAGTGGGTCGGTCATGTCTTCTTTGAACATATCGAACACGCGCTCATTCGTGACACAGCAGGCAATGGCGGCATATCCGCTGGCCACGCCCTTGGCCATTGTCACGAAATCAGGTTCGATCCCGTAATGCTGATAGCCAAACCAATGCGTGCCGGTGCGGCCTACACCGCAGACGACCTCGTCGATATGCAGCAAGATATCGTATTTACGGCAGATCTCTTGCACGCGTGGCCAGTAGCCTTCGGGCGGGGTGATCACGCCGCCGCCTGCCGTGACAGGTTCAAGGCACAGCGCCCCCACGGTATCGGGCCCTTCGGCCAAGATCACCTCTTCGATGGCATCGGCGGCGCGCTGTCCGTAGTCCTCGCCGGTCAAATCCCATTGCGCGCGGTATTCCAGACAATGCGGCACACGTATGAACCCCGGCGCAAAGGGGCCGTATTGCGCATTGCGCTCATCCTGCCCGCCGGACGACATCGCCCCGATGGTCGAGCCGTGATAGTCGCGGTCACGATAGAGGATCTTGTACTTTTTGCCGCCATAGCGCTTGTGCGCGATCTGACGCACCATTTTGAAGGCTTTCTCGTTCGCCTCAGAGCCCGAGTTTGTGTAATAAACCCGGCTCATTCCCGGCATTTTCGAGATCAGTTTTTCCGAGAATTGCGCACCGGGCACAGACCCGGCAGAGCCGGCAAAATAGTTCAGCTTGATCAGCTGGTCGCGCACTGCGTTGGCGATGCGTTCGCGGCCATAGCCCACATTCACCGTCCACACCCCGCCCGAGACGGCATCAAGATGTTCTTTGCCGTGCTGGTCCCATACCCGCATGCCGCGCCCTTCGACGATGATGCGCGGCTCGCCGGTTTCCAGCGACTTGTGCTGCATCAAGTGGTGCCAGACATGGGCGCGGTCGGCCGCGACGATTTTTTCGATGTCGTTTTGCAGATTGCCATCCATCATGGGTTGCTCCATCGGGTAATTCCCGGCCAGTGGCCAGGGTCGCAGGCAACGGCCCGCGCGTTCTTTCAGGCTCTATTCAGCCTGCAATCCTATTTTTTCGATATATCCAGTTGGATGTTAACCTTATCGCCAGTCTGCGGCGCAGATGGCTGGCGCAATTCGCAAATATAGGCAGAGGCGCAACAATTTCGTGCATTTTGTCCGAAGGGAGCTTTTCAAAAATCCGAAATACCACCAGCCGCTCCATAAAAACATTGATCGGAATCACAAATTCGGATCGGATATTTCTACAAATCACAGGTTTGGTGGGATTTGGGGTGTTTTGGGTCCAAGCGGGCCGGAAATTGCGCAAAACCTGCCGGGCAAAAATAAAAGACCAACAGGAGAGTTTGCCAGATGACGATCAAAACCACCCTAGTGTCCGCCGCAGCCGGTGCCGCACTTTTGGCCAGCAGCGCCGCCGCGACCGCCCAAGACCTCACCGTGGGGTATTTTCTGGAATGGCCGATGCCGTTCCAATACGCCAAGGTTCAAGGCACCTATGACGAAGCGCTTGGCATGACCGTCAGCTGGCGCGCGTTCGATACCGGCACCGCAATGAGCGCGGCCATGGCCTCGGGCGATGTGCAGTTGTCGGTCAGTCAGGGCGTACCGCCCTTTGTCGTGGCCACCAGCGCCGGGCAGGATTTGCAAGTGGTCGATGTTGCCGTGTCCTATGCCGACAACGACAACTGCGTTGTCGCCGAAGCACTGGAAATCGACAAGACGAACGCCGGTGAACTGGCCGGGAAAAAAGTTGCCGTGCCGCTGGGCACCGCGGCGCATTATGGGTTTTTGAAGCAAATGAACCATTTCGGCGTCGATATCTCGACCATGGATGTGGTCAACATGGCCCCGCCCGAAGGGGCCGCCGCTATCTCGCAGGGTGCGGTTGATATGTTCTGCGGCTGGGGCGGTTCATTGCGCCGCGCCAAGGAGCATGGCAACGTGTTGCTGACCGGGGCGGAAAAGGAAGAACTGGGCATTCTGGTGTTTGATGTCACCAGCGGCCCGGCAGATTTCATTGCAGAAAACCCCGATGTCGTGGCCAATTTCCTGAAAGTCACGGCAGACGCCAACGCGATGTGGGCCGACGCCGCCAACCGTGATGAAATGTTGCCAGTCATCGCCAAGGACAGCGGCATGGATGTCGAGGCGACAGCCGCCACCATCGACACCTTCGTATTCCCAACCGTCGAAGACCAGTTGACCGCAAAGTGGCTGGACGGGGGCGCACAGGAATTCATGAAAGGTGTGGCTGACGTTTTCGTTGAGGCTGGTAGCATCGACGGGGCGCTCGACACCTATGAAAACAACGTCAACCTTGGCCCGCTGACGCAGGCAAGCGAGATGTAAGGCAAGGCGCGATCGCGCGGGCCGCTGATGCAATGCGGCGGCCCGCGCCCCTTCCGAAAAAATCCAAATAACAACTGAACGGAGGCGGGATGTCGACGCTATCCATCGAAAATATCTCGATGCGTTTCGATCTGCCCAATGGCAGTCACGTGCAGGCCCTCAAGGATGTATCTCTGACTCTCAACACCGGAGAATTGATGAGCGTTCTGGGCCCCTCGGGCTGTGGCAAAACCACCCTTTTGAACATCCTTGCTGGGTTTCTGGCCCCCACCGAGGGGCGCATCATGCTGAATGACCATCTGGTCACCGGACCGGATGCCGAACGCGGCATGGTGTTTCAGCAAGGCGCGCTGTTTGAGTGGATGAGCGTGCGCGACAACGTCAGTTTTGGCCCCCGGATGGCCGGAAAACGTGAAAAGGAATGGGCCGGAACGGTTGATCACCTGCTGGATGTGGTCGGCTTGCAGGGCTTCAAAGACAAGGCGGTTTACGAATTGTCAGGCGGGATGCAGCAGCGCGTTGCGCTGGCGCGCTGTCTGGCCAATGATCCTGACGTGATCTTGATGGATGAGCCGCTGGGCGCGCTGGATGCGTTGACCCGCGAAAAGATGCAGGGTCTGGTCCTCAAGCTGTGGAAAGAAACCGGCAAAACGATCATCCTGATTACCCACTCGGTTGAAGAGGCGCTGTTGCTGGGCGAACGGTTGTTGGTGATGGCACCGCGCCCCGGTCGCATCCACAAAGAGTACCGCCTGACGTTTGCCGATGATGGCGTCGGGCGCGACCTGCGCGAGGTCAAGAAAAACCCTGAATTCGGGGAAAAGCGCGAGGAAATCCTGTCGATGATCTGGGACATGGAAGAAGAGATCATGGGCCGCACCGAGGAGGCATCAGCATGATCATTCTGATACTCTATATTGTGATTTTCGCGGCGGCCTTTTTCGCGGTGCGTTTCGGGGTCAGGAAATTCCGCCAGATGCAGGATTTCACCTCTCTGAAAACGGTGACGTTCGGCGATGAAAGCGCCGTCAAACCCGATCGCTGGGCCAGCGTGATCTCAGTTTTTGCCATTTTCCTGCTTTGGGGTGCGTTTACCGGGTCGGCTTGGGTGCCGATCCATGCGCCCGGCCCGTTTGTGGGTGACACGCAATTCACCTACACGCTTGAGGCGCCCGATGGCAGCCGCGACGATGCCACGGTCTCTGCCCGCGTCTTCAAGATCGGCGAAGATGCTGAGGAGCCCGAGATTCAGCCCGGCGAAGGCTTTGCCAAAAACGATGCGATCAAGGTGGGCGCGTGGCGGTCCGAACTTTTGTTGATGGACAAGAACGACGAGGTAAAGCGCAAGGAGGGCGCCAAGGTCGTGGCGATCGACGGCCAAGCTGTCGCGCCCGGCGAAACCGTGCGCGTGGCCGATGGATCGGTGGCGGTGACGGCCAAGGGGTCGCTGAATTTCAGCCCTGCCAAAGGTATGCAGATGGAACCGATATGGCTGCCCGCGCCCGAGGCGGTGGTGGCCCGTGTCGGCGAGATCGCGAGTGAGGGCTATCAGAACTTCACCCTGTGGGAGCATTTGTTCTGGTCGCTTTTCCGGGTGATCGTGGGCTTTGTCATCGGCGCGGCGGTCGGTATCCCGCTTGGCTACGCGATGGGGTTGAGCGACTGGTTCCGTGGTTGGTTTGACCCGATCGTGGAATTCATGCGCCCGGTGCCGCCACTGGCGCTGATCCCGTTGGTGATCATTTGGGCGGGGATTGGTGAATCGGGCAAGATCATCCTGCTGTTTCTGGCGGCGCTTTGGATCATGACAATTTCGGCGCGCGCGGGCGTGTCGGGTGTGGCGATTTCCAAGGTGCATGCGGCCTATTCGCTGGGCGCCAGCAAGTGGCAGTTGATGCGTCATGTGATCGTGCCCAACAGCCTGCCGGAAATCTTCACCGGTGCGCGGGTGGCCATGGGGGTGTGCTGGGGCACGGTTGTGGCCGCCGAACTTGTCGCCGCCGAGAAAGGTGTCGGGATGATGGTCATGGTCGCCGCCCGCTTCCAGAACACCGATATCGTGATCATGGGTATCATCCTGATTGGTATAATTGGCTATGGCATCGATATCCTTACACGCAAGGCCGAGGCGTGGCTGGTGCCATGGAAGGGCCGGATTTAGGGCGCAGCCGCTCACCCAGCCTGACGGCCCGTTTTGCCAAGCTGCCTGAACGGGCGGACGAGCGGGCCGTCAGCCTCTTTCGTCTTTGGGCGAGCCCATCACCACATAGGACGTGATCGCATGGACTTGTGGCAAGGTGCCCAGAACATCGGTGTGAAAGCTTTTATAGGCTTTCAGATCGGCGGCCTCGACCCGCAGCAGGTATTCCACGGCGCCAGTGATATTGTGGCATTCCGCGACCTCGGGCGCGCGGGCCATCGCGCGTTCAAACGCCTCTTGGCTGGCTTTGGTGTGCGAATTCAGCCCGACCGTCACATAGGCTGTAAACCCGATGCCAAGCGCCGTGGGATTCAGCACCGCGCGATAGCCTGTGATCACGCCCGACCTCTCTAGCGCCGCGACCCGACGCAGGCACGCCGACGGCGATAGGCCAACCCGCTCGGCCAGATCCAGATTGCTGATCCGGCCGTCACGCTGAAGTTCTTGCAATATTTTGTCGTCAATGATGTCCATTGCGACGAATAAATGCACATAAAGATAAAATAAGCAAAATAAAGCAATTCAAATGCGCAGGTGACAGCATAGTGTTGCGTTCATGACAATTGATTTGCTGACCGCTCTTGCTGCCTTTGCGTTTGTCACGGTGATCACACCGGGGCCCAATAACCTGATGCTGATGGCCTCGGGTGCGAATTTCGGGTTTCGCCGCACTGTGCCGCATATGCTGGGCATTGGGCTTGGATTTCCGGCGATGGTGTTTTGTGTCGGCATCGGCGTGATGCAGATCTTTGACCTTTGGCCGCTTAGCTATACGATTCTGAAAACACTCAGTGTGGCATATCTGCTGTATCTGGCATGGAAAATCGCCAATGCCGCGCCGCCTGCGCGCGCTGCGCAAGGTCACGAGGGGCGGCCGCTGACATTTCTGCAATCGGCGGCTTTTCAGTGGGTGAACCCCAAGGCATGGTCCATGGCCCTGTCCGCCATCACGCTCTATGCCAGCGGCCGTGATCTGACAGCGGTTCTGTGGGTGGCTGGGACATACGTGGCGGTGTCGGTTATCAGCACCACCAGTTGGACTGTGCTGGGCCAACAAATGCGCCGCCTTTTGAAAAGCCCTGGACGCCTGCGCGCGTTCAACTGGATCATGGCGGCGCTGTTGGTGGCAACGCTGGTTCCCGTACTCTGGCCAGCGCAAGGTTGATCCAGCCGGGCGGGCGCGATTGCGCTTTGCAGGCGGAACGATATTTATGAATTTGCGACTCTTGATTTAAATCAAAGAAAACATTCCAAAATGAATATGTATTGAGCCTGACTAGGGCCAGTCCACGGCCCACAAGATGAGGGTTCCCATGTCGAATGCGATGAAATCCGCTCTGCTGACCGCGAGTATTCTGGTTGGCGCTTCCTTGCCGCAATCAGGCCACGCGCAACAGGCCCGTGATTTGTCTGCCCCGATTGTCGCCTACACCGCCGTCATCATGAAAAATGCCGATGCGCTGGAGTTGACCGAGGCGCAGCGCGCTGATCTGGCCCAATGGATCGACACCAAACCGGCACAACGCAAGGCCGTCGAGGCCGAGGCAATCGCCGCCCGCGCCGCGCTGCGCAACGCCATCGACGCAGGCATGCCCCGCGTTGAGCGACAGACATTGGCCGACCGCATCGGTGCGCTTGAAGCGCAGCTTGTGATGATGCGGTCGGACTGCACCGATCACTGGCGGTCTGTTCTGACAGAGGAACAGTTCACCAGGATGCTGGCAATGGCCCGGAATTGACCGGGTAAATTGCGTTTCCTTCCAACTTGCAGCCCCGTGCCATTGGCCGGGGCTGCCTTTTTTCGCTAGGGTTGACGTGCGGGTGATTGCAAATCGCGGCGCACACGGCCATATATCGCGGCGTCAATCTTGGAGTGTGCGATGACCAATTACCTCGACTTCGAAAAGCCTCTGGCCGAAATCGAAGGCAAGGCGGAAGAATTGCGCGCCATGGCGCGCACGGGCGAGGGGGTGGATGTCGAGGACGAAGCCGGCGCGCTGGACCGCAAAGCCGCCGACATGCTGCGTGATCTTTACAAGAGTCTGACACCGTGGCGGAAGTGCCAAGTGGCGCGCCACCCCGAGCGCCCGCATTGCCGCGACTACATCGAGGCCCTGTTCACCGAATACACGCCGCTGGCCGGGGATCGTAACTTTGCCGATGATCACGCTGTGATGGGAGGCCTTGCGCGGCTGAACGATCGACCCGTGATGGTGATCGGCCACGAAAAGGGCAACGATACCAAATCGCGCATCGAACGGAATTTCGGCATGGCCCGCCCCGAGGGATACCGCAAGGCCATTCGCCTGATGGAAATGGCCGACAAGTTCAATCTCCCGGTTGTCGCGCTGGTCGATACCCCTGGTGCCTATCCCGGCAAGGGAGCCGAAGAACGCGGCCAGTCCGAGGCGATCGCACGCGCAACTGAAAAATGCCTGCAAATCGGTGTGCCGCTGGTCAGCGTGATCATAGGCGAAGGCGGATCGGGCGGGGCGGTGGCCTTTGCCAGCGCCAACCGCGTCGCCATGTTGGAGCATTCGGTTTATTCCGTCATCTCGCCCGAGGGCTGTGCATCGATCTTGTGGAAAGACGCGGAAAAAATGCGCGAGGCCGCTGAGGCCTTGCGCCTGACGGCGCAGGATCTGATCAAACTTGGTGTGGCTGATCGTATGATCGACGAGCCGATGGGCGGTGCGCATCGCGACCCGCAAGCGGCGATCAATGCCGTGGGCGCTGTCATTGACGCGATGCTGAGCGAGCTGGACGCCAAGGACCGTGCCGCGCTGATCAAGGATCGGCGTGAGAAGTTTTTGAGCATGGGTGCCAAAAGTCTGGCCGGCTGAGCGCAAGGTCAGTGTTTGAATGGGGGCGCTGCCCCCGTCGCCGAGGGCGACTCCCCCGGAGTATTTAAAGAACAATGAAGCGCAGGCTCGGAAGGAGTGTGTCAACTCTTGTCGAGGGCCTGCACCTTGCGGATGGTCCATATGGTTGTCATCGGGCCGATGACTTCGAATGCGACGGTTGTGGCGATGGTCATGCCAATGATCAGGTCGGCATGATCGGGAAACTCTTGCGCCCCGACCAGCGCCATGCCAACCGCAACTCCGGCTTGCGGCAACAAGGCAAGGCCAAAATAAGGGCGTTGGGCCTGTGGGGCGTTTGCCACGATGCCGCCCAACCATCCGCCCAGAAACCGTGCCAGACTGCGCAGCACGATATACGCGCCGCCGATCATGCCGATTTCTCCCAAGAGGCCAAGATTAAGTGATGCGCCGGCCAGCACGAAGAACAGGATCATGAAGGGCCATTGGATATGTTCAATCTCGTGAAACGCCCGCTCGTGGTGGGGCGCGACATTGGCAATCACCGCCCCGGTGGTCATGCTGGCCAGAAGAAACGAGACATCAGCCCATTGCGACAGGCCCGCTGTCAGAAAGACCAGGCCCAAGGCTTCGGTCAGCAAAGGTTCGCCCTTTTGCAGCCGGCCGGTCAGGTAGGCAGCGGGCAGGCCGATCGCCCCCCCAATCAGCAATGCGCCGCCGATTTCCCAGCCGGCGTCGGCCAACATGTGGAAATGCATTTCGCCATTCAGCCCGTAGGCGACGACCACGGCCAATGAAAAGGCGAGCAGGCCCCAAGCGTCGTCAATTGCCACAATGCCTTTCAGTTTGTCTATGAACGGACCTTGTCGCCCGCTTTGGCGGATTGCGTCTTGGGTGGCGGCCGGATCGGTAGCAGTGGCAATGGCCCCCAGCAGCAGCGCTACGGGGGCGGGCACTCCGACCATCCAAAGCCCTGCGGATACCACAGCCATCGTTACCAGTGCGATCATCATCGAGACCGACAGGATTGCACGGCCATGCCGCCGCAGGGTTTCGCGGGTCAGAGAGCTGCCCAGCAAAAAGGACACCATCGTCAGCGCCATGACGGACAAGATATCATAAAGCGCCTGAACATTGGCTGGAATAAGGTCAAACCCGGCCCCGCCCACGACGATACCACATGCCAAAAGGATGGTGACTCGCGGCAGCCGGGTGCGGTGGCCGATCGCATCCGCCGCCAGCCCCGCAAGCAGCAAGACACCAAGCGCGATCAACAGCACCGGCGCGTCGGTCATGGCTAGGTCACCAACATCCGCAGGCCTTGCGTCACGTCCGAGCGGACGGCAAGACGCAGCCCAGGTTCATCCCCGGCCTTCAGCGCGGCAATGATCAAGCGGTGATAATGGGGCGGGTCCTTGCGCCGGAGCCGTCCATAAAGTGCCCGCATCGTCGGCCCCAGTTGCAGCCAAACGGTTTCGGCCATCGCCAGCATCGCCGGGGCTTGCGCCCGCAGGTAAAGGGTGCGGTGAAATTCCAGATTGCGGCGGATATAGGCCACGGCATCCTGTCGTGCGATATCTTCGGCGATGCGTGAATTGATGCTTTGCAGGCGCTCGATCAGGGCGATGTGCGCACGTGGCAAGGCGCGGCTGGCCAGTTCCACCTCAAGCAGGGCGCGCAGGGCGGCCAATTCCTCGATCCGGTCATTGCTCAGGTCAGGGGTGGTGACGCGCCCCGAGTTCGAAACGGTCAAGGCACCTTCGGCCGACAGGCGGCGCACAGCCTCGCGCGCCGGGGTCATCGATACTTCGAATTCGGCGCCGATGCCACGCAGGGTCAGGGCTTGGCCGGGGGGCAACTCTCCGTGCATGATTCGGCCACGTAGCCCGCGATAGACACGGTCATGGGCCGAAGGGGCGGGTTCTGGGCGCGGGCTCAGCAGCATTCTTTATTTGTGATCACAAATGGCGCGCAGGTCAATCTAGAATCCGCCTTGGGCGTCAAAGCGGTAGCGATGCAGATCGACACCATGCGCGCGCAACCATTGGCGTGGGCGTTCATAGTCGGGGTAAAGTTGCGCCACCACTGCCCAGAATGCGGGCGAATGGTTCATCTGCGCCAGATGCGCCACCTCATGAGCGGCGACGTAATCAAGCACGTCGGGGGCGGCCATGATCAGACGCCATGAATACATCAGCCCCCCCTGAGACGAACATGACCCCCAACGCGAGCGTGTATCGCGCAGGGTCAAGCGCGTGTAGGGTCGGCCAAGAGCGGCTGCATATCTGTCAGACGCCGCGGCCAGCCTGTCACGCGCCTGCGCCTTGAACCACGCGTGCAGGCGTGCGGCCACCCTGTCATCGGGGCCGGGCACGGCAATTTGGTCATCCGTCAGCAGGATCCGGCGATTTTGGCCGGGCACGATGCGGCGCATTTCCCCAGCAAAGGGCACATCATGACCTATCGCAACCTGCACCATCTGTGATTGCGTCGAGAGCTGTTTGCGCAGCCAGCGTTCCTTGTTGCGGGCAAAACCGAGGGCTGTGGCCTCGGGCACACCCTGTGGAACAGTCAGCGTGACCCGCCCATCCAGCCGCGAAACGCGCAGCGAAATTTGCCGTGCGCGGGGCGACCGGCGCAAAATCAATGCGACCGGGGGGTTGCCCGGCAGGATATGTTGGCCCATATGCCCTCCTGAACGCGCGGAATGCGCCGTGGTGCTTAAAGGCTTTGACACCTTTGCCGGGTTATGGCAGGTGGCGCTGACCGTCGACAAGACAGAAAGATGTGAGGGGATCACCCATGCCCAAAGAAGAATGGGGCGTCAAACGCGTTTGCCCGACAACCGGAAAACGGTTCTACGACCTGAATAAAGACCCGATCGTCAGCCCGTATACGGGCGAGATCGTTGAAATGGAAACCGGCAAAAGCCGGTCGATTACCGCTGACGAAGAAGATGCGGAAACCAAGAAAGCCAAAGGCGCCGAGGTTGATTCGAACGGCGAAGCGCTTGCGGATGATGATGTCGATGTCGATCTGGGCGATGACGTTCTCGAAGATGATGACGACGATAGCGTGTCGTTGGACGAGATCGCCGATGTGTCCGACGAGGACACCGACAACTGATCACTATAAGGCGGGATTTTCCACTTGATCCCGCCTGCCGCTTTGCCTAGATAGCGGCGAACACGGGGCTTGTGCCCCATGTGATGGGGCCTTAGCTCAGCTGGGAGAGCGCTTGCATGGCATGCAAGAGGTCAGGGGTTCGATCCCCCTAGGCTCCACCAACTCATTTTTTTGATGCTACAATAATCCAGACAGTCACAGCGCGCGGTATCGCCTGTTGCACTGCTGGCTACATTGCGCTGTGCGGCTCCGCCCACCGCATCCGTATCGTGGTGGCGTGTGTGTCAGAAAACGCGGCGTGGATGTCCGCCGGTCATTTACATGCTTGCCGGACATGTCGGACCCGATCGGCGTTGTCGTGGGCGAGGCTGCCATCGGCGTGCCACACTGAATTTTCGAACCCGACCCTGAGTTTGCCGCCCCGCTGATGTGCTTTGACAAGGCAGGCGGTTTCACCGCGCCCAAAGGCACAAACCGCCCAGTCCGGGGTAAGGCCCACCTCGGCCATACGATCAAGGAACGGCTCCAGATCCGACGGGTCACTGTCTTGATCCACGCTGTAGCGACCCAGAACAAAGATCAGTTGCAAGGCCGGGTCATGCAGACGCGCATCCGGCAAAAGCCGGATAAGCAGATCGAAATCGGCCGCGTCATACAAGATATGCTGAACCGCGATCCCACGGTCTGCGCAGTCACTGTAAAAGGCGGCTGCGGTGGCATCGGGCGTGTCCTGCACCATCTCGCGCAGGGCCACAGACACCATGTCGGCCCCGGCCGCCAACGCCACCTGCCGCTGATGCGGAGCGGCATAGCGCCCTGCGGCCTCGGTTGTAACCTGAAGTGACAGTCCCGGCACTTGGGCGCGCAATTCGCCCAACGCCTCGCGATAGCGTTCGGCATCCAGCAGGTGGCGGCCTTCGGCGTCGCGCAAATGCAGATGCAAGCCATCGGCGCCCGCGGTGGCGCAGGACTTTGCGGTTTCGATAATGTCAGATAGCGTGATCGGAAGCGCTGGATGATCCGATTTCGTGCGCCGCGCCCCGTTGGGCGCGACCATAAGGTTTGGCAGTGCGGTCATGGCAGCACAGCCCGCATGGCGGTTGAAAGTTTATCGACCAATTCACCGATCTGATCCTCGGTCACGATGAAGGGCGGGGCCAACAGCACGTGATCGCCGCGCTGCCCGTCAATCGTGCCGCCCATCGGATAGCAGATCAGGCCCGCCTCGAACGCCGCCCCCTTCAGTGCCTTGTGCAGCCCAAGGCCCGGATCGAAGGGCGCTTTGGTGTCGCGGTCGGCCACCAATTCAAGCCCAAGGAACATGCCACGCCCGCGAATGTCGCCGACATTGGGGTGCTGGCCAAACGCGTCATGCAGGGCCGCGTCCAAAACTGCGCCCATCCGGGCGGCGCGGTCGGTCATGCCGCCATCGGTCAGTTTTTGCATGACAACATCCGCGGCAGCGCAGGCCATTGGGTGGCCGATATAGGTGTGTCCGTGCTGGAAAAACCCAGAGCCGCCTTCAATCGCCGCATAAATCGCCGAGCTGCACAGCATCGCGCCAACCGGTTGATACCCGGCGCCCAAACCCTTGGCTATGGTCACGATATCGGGGGTGACGTCGTCTTGTTCGCAGGCAAACAGCGTGCCAGTGCGCCCCATCCCGCACATCACCTCGTCAAGGATCAAAAGAATGCCGTGGCGGTCGCAAATTTCGCGGATACGCTTGAAATACCCCGGCACTGCGGGCACGGCCCCGGCTGTGGCGCCGACGACCGGTTCCGCGACAAAGGCGATCACGCTTTCGGGGCCAAGGCGCTGCAATTCGGCTTCCAGCTCATCGGCCACGCGTTGGCCATAGGCTTCGGGCGTTTCGCCGTCCTCGCGCCCGCGATACTCGTAGCAGGGCGAAATATGGCTGGTGTCGATCATCAGCGGGGCAAAGGGCTCGCGCCGCCATGCGTTGCCACCCGTGGAAAGCGCGCCCAGTGTGTTGCCATGATAGCTTTGCCGTCGCGCGATAAACCGTGTGCGCTGTGGCTCGCCTCGTTCCAAGAAGTATTGCCGCGCCAGCTTGAGCGCGGCCTCCACTGCTTCTGAGCCGCCAGACACCAGATACACCCGGTCGATTCCCTTTGGGGCATGCGCGACAAGGCGATCCGCAAGCCGTTCTGCAGGCTCGGACGTGAAAAAGCCGGTGTGGGCAAAGGCGATCTGATCGGCTTGCCCCTTGATCGCGTTGATCACCTCGGGGTCGGAATGCCCAAGGCACGACACCGCTGCGCCACCCGATCCGTCAAGATAGCGTTTGCCCGACGCGTCGATGATATACGCGCCATCGCCTTTGGCTGCGATGGGTGAGCGGGCTTTGGTGTGCCGTGGGAAAATGTGGTTCATAGCGTCTGCATCCTGAAAGTTGACGTAACTGAAACAGATGATTCAATTGTTGACAATACATGAAACAAATGGAACGAATTCTTTCATGGTCAATCAGGGGGGGATTGCCGGCTTGCCACAGTCGTTTGAACAGAAATTTGCACAAAACGCTGAGGCTCTCAGTGAAAAGTTGCGGCGTGCCGGCGAATATGTGGCGCTGAATCCTGTCGATACGGCAACCCGTTCCCTGAGGGCTGTGGCGCAGGATAGCGGGCTTGCCCCGGCCACGTTTTCGCGGATGGCCCGCGCCATTGGCTATGACAGCTATGAAGGCGTCCGCGAGGCGATGCGCGAAAAGATCGGCCGCCGGGTTCGCAGCTTTGCAGAGCGGGCCGAAGACTTGCAGAACACGCATTCAGGGGGGCGACAGGTCTTTTTTGATGCCCACGTGACCGCCTGTCAGAGCAACATCGCAACGATGCTTCAGGATATTGACCGTGATTTGCTGGAAATGACGGTCACGCGCCTGCATCAGGCGCGCAACGTGCGGCTGCTGGGGGCGCTTGGGTCGACCGGTGTCGTTGAATACATGGCCTACATGGCGAATTACTGCACGACCAACTGGGCCATGCTCAGCCGGATGGGCGCCTCGCTGGGTGCGGGGTTGGCGGGCCTTGATAAGCGCGACGCGCTGATCGTCGTCACCAAACCGCCGTTTTCGACCCGGTCCATCGAAGCAGCAGACCTTGCCGCAAAACAAGGCGCTTTTGTCGTAGTGATCACCGATGCCCCGGCGTGCCCCGCTTTACAACATGCCTCGGCAGGGTTTTTGGTGCCCACCGAAAGCCCGCATTTCTATTCGTCCTTTGCGGCGACGATTGTTCTGGTCGAGACGATCATCGGCATGATTGTCAGCCGTGCCGGTCCGGCGGCGCGTGAACAGATCGCGCAGGTCGAGGATATCAACCGCCGTCTCGGAGAAGTCTGGACCGGTTGACGCAAACCAAACATCAACCAAAGGGAGAAAATGATGTTTTCCAAGTTCAAGATTACAATGGCCGGTGCTGCGGTTGCCGCGATGATGGCACCTGCGGCGCATGCCGAAGAGTTCATCACAATCGGCACCGGCGGCGTGACCGGGGTGTATTACCCGACGGGCGGCGCGATCTGCCGTTTGGTCAACAAAGGCCGCAAAGATCACGGCATCCGCTGCTCGGTCGAATCGACGGGTGGGTCGATCTACAACATCAAAACCATCCGCGCGGGCGAGTTGGAGTTCGGCGTTGCGCAGTCGGATTGGCAGTATCACGCCTACAACGGCACCTCGAAATTCGAAGATGACGGTGCCTTTGAGGGCCTGCGCGCTGTATTCTCTGTCCACCCCGAGCCGTTCACGGTTGTCGCCCGCGCCGATTCTGGCATTGAGAATTTCCAAGACCTCAAAGGCAAGCGCGTGAATATCGGTAACCCCGGTTCTGGCCAGCGCGGCACGATGGAAGTGCTGATGACTGCCCTTGGCTGGACGTCTGACGATTTCGCCCTCGCGACCGAGTTGAAAGCCGCCGAGCAAAGCCAGGCGCTGTGCGACAACCAGATCGACGCGATGGTCTATACGGTTGGCCACCCCTCGGGCTCGATCCAAGAGGCGACTACAGCCTGTGACAGCGTGCTGGTCAATGTCAGCGGCGATGCGGTCAGCGGTTTGGTCGATGAAAACTCGTACTACCGGATGGCGACGATCCCCGGCGGCATGTATCGCGGCAATGATGACGAAACCCAAACCTTTGGTGTTGGCGCAACCTTCGTGACCTCGGACAGCGTCAGTGAAGAGGCGGTTTATACCGTGGTCAAGTCGGTCTTTGAAAACTTCGACGACTTCAAAAAGCTGCACCCGGCCTTCGCCAACCTCAAGCCCGAGGAAATGGCCACCGCGGGCCTGTCGGCCCCGCTGCACGCCGGTGCTGCGAAATTTTATAAAGAACAGGGCTGGATCGAATAATTCGGTTTTGCCTTTGAAGGGGGGCTGTGCGGCCCTCCTTCCACCAAAAATAAAAAGAACAAGTAGACCGACACGCGATGCGCTGTCAGGGACAGGGAGTTGACCGGTATGACTGATACTTCAGGCGGCAAAGGCCCGCTGAGTGAATCCGAGCTGCAAGAGCTTGTATCCTCAACCGATGGCGGTGCGCGCAGCCCTGGCGGGGGCGTTGGCCTGTTTCTGGCAGTTGTCGCGATTGTCTGGTCGCTGTTTCAGGTGCTTCTGGCGTCGCCCATATCCAACTATGTCCTGCCCGGCGACCTCATCAACAATTCCCGTCAGATCCATCTGGCCTTTGCGATTTTTTTGGCCTTCATGGCCTACCCGATGTTCAAATCCAGCCCCCGCAGCTATGTGCCGGTCTATGATTGGGTGCTGGCGCTGGCGGGCACCTTTATTTCGCTTTACGGTTATTTCTTTTATCAAAAGATCGTCGATAATGGCGGTCTGGCCGACCATATGGACAAATGGTTTGCGCTTGCGGGGCTGATCATCCTGTTCGAAGGCGCGCGCCGCGCGCTTGGCCCGGCCATGGCGATTATCGCCACGATCTTTCTGGGATATGTGTTTTTTGGCGCGTCCTCGTGGATTCCCGAGGTGATCCGCTGGAAGGGCGCAAGCCTGCAAAAGGCCATGAGCCATATGTGGATCACCTCCGAAGGGGTGTTTGGCATCGCGCTTGGCGTTTCGACGAAATTCGTATTCCTGTTCGTGCTGTTCGGCGCTCTTTTGGATAAGGCGGGCGCGGGCAATTATTTCATCAAGATGGCATTCGGCGCATTGGGTCACCTACGCGGTGGTCCGGCCAAGGCCGCTGTTGTCGGCTCGGCTGCCACTGGCCTGATCTCAGGGTCGTCGATCGCCAACGTGGTGACCACCGGCACCTTCACCATCCCGCTCATGAAACGCGTGGGCTTTACCAGCGAAAAGGGCGGCGCGGTTGAGGTGGCCAGTTCGGTCAATGGGCAGATCATGCCCCCCGTGATGGGGGCGGCAGCCTTCCTGATGGTGGAATATGTCGGCATTTCGTATGTCGAGGTGATCACCCATGCCTTCTTGCCCGCTGCGATCAGCTATATCGCGCTGGTCTACATCGTTCATCTGGAAGCGGTGAAAAACAACATGCCAACGCTTGGCGACCGGGTTGTCAGCCTTGGTCGCACCATCGGCGGTATGTTTGTCTTTTTCGCGGGGTTCGCGGGGCTGTGCTATGGCGTGCAATATCCCGTAGGCTGGATCGTTTCGATGTTCCCCGAAGGTTCGGGCATTGTGCTGTCGGCGCTTCTGGTGGTGGCCTATATCGCGCTGTTGTGGCTGGCCGCCGGTGTGCCCGATCTGGAACCGGATGATCCCAATGCCGAAGACGTGCGCCTGCCTGTGGTGGGCGAGATCTACAAAGCAGGTCTGTATTTCCTGCTGCCGATCATCGTGCTGGTCTATTTCCTGATGATCGAACAGAAATCGCCCGGCCTGTCGGCCTTTTGGGCGACGGCGTTGCTATTTGTGATCTTGCTGACGCAGCGGCCCCTCAAGGCGATGTTCCGCGGCCAAGGGGCGGCGGGCGCGGCCACGCGCGCCGGCATCATGGATCTGCTGCAAGGGCTGATCGCCGGTTCGCGCAACATGATCGGTATCGGCCTTGCGACCGCCACGGCGGGCGTGATCGTGGGCACCGTCACCTTGACGGGTGTGGGGCAGGTGATGGCGAACCTTGTTGAATTCCTGTCGGGCGGTAACCTGATCTTGATGCTGGTCATGGTGGGGCTGCTCAGCCTTATTCTGGGCATGGGCCTGCCGACCACGGCCAATTATATCGTCGTCAGCTCGCTTATGGCGGGCGTTGTGGTTGAACTGGGCGCGCAATCGGGCCTGATCGTGCCGCTGATCGCTGTGCATCTGTTCGTGTTCTATTTCGGCATCATGGCCGATGTGACGCCGCCCGTGGGCTTGGCCAGTTTCGCCGCCGCCGCGGTGTCGGGGGGCGATGCGATCCGCACCGGGTTCATCGCGTTTTTTTACAGCTTGCGCACCATTGCGTTGCCGTTCGTGTTCATCTTCAACACCAACCTTTTGCTGATTGACGTGACGTGGATGCAGGGCATCATAACCTTTGTCGTGGCGACCATTGCGATCCTAGTCTTTACCGCAGGCACGATGGGCTGGTTTCTGACCAAAAGCCGCATCTACGAAAGCGTTGCGCTGGTGGCGATTGCCTTTGCCTTGTTCAGGCCCGACTATTTCATGGACCGTATTCAACCGCCGTTCGAAATGGTCGAACCGGCCAATCTGGAACAGGCGCTAGGCGCGGCCAGCCCCGGTCAGGAGCTGCGCATGATTGTCGCGGGGCCCGATTTCATCAGCGGTGAGCCGAAGGACACCACATTGGTGTTGACGGTCCGAGAGGGCATGGATGGTGCGGCGATGCTGCAAGAGTATGGGCTGGCCCTGATGCAAGACGGTGGCAATGTCGTGCTGGAAGAGCCGGTGTTCGGCACGCCGTTTTCGGACACCATGCAGGGCTTTGACTTCTATGGTGACGATCCGGTTGTGATCCAATCGCTCAAGGCCCCCGTCACCCAATGGCCGCAAGAGTTGATCTTTATTCCAGCGCTTGTGCTTTTGGGGCTGATTGCCCTGCTGCAGCGCGCGCGCATGACCAAGCAAGCCAATGAAGGAGTGCCCACATGACCGGTCCTGTTCTGTGCGCCGTCGATATCAGCAACCCGCATCGCGATGACAACGTGTTAAAGGCAGCCGCGCGTTTGGCCGCTTTGGATGAGGCCCAGCTTGATGTCATCACCGTTGTCCCGGATTACGGCATGAGCGTCGTGGGGGGGTATTTCGACAAGAACCACCACGAAAAGGCCGTTCAAGAGGCGCGAAAGCTTCTGAACGATCTTGTCTCGGAGGGTCTGGGCAAGGAGGCCAACAGCCGGGTGCGCCACATCGTGGCCACGGGCAACGCCTATGACGAAATCCTGCGCGTGGCCGAGGCCGACAAGGCGTCATTGATCGTGATCGGCGCGCATAAACCTGATTTCAAGGATTACCTGCTTGGGCCAAACGCGGCACGGGTTGTGCGGCATTCAAACTGTTCGGTTTTCGTGGTTCGGTAATCCCGCTGGCCCATCCCCGATACTCGCCTGCATGGCGCGTTTCATGTCGTGAATCGCGCCCTCCAAATGACTGTGCAGCGCCCGTGTGGTCAGCGATTGCGTCGCGTAACCGGGTGTCAGGATCGACACGCTGTTGCTGATCCGGGGGCGAAACCGGCGAATCGCAAGGTTTTCCGTCGCCCGGCCCTGAATGATGTAGCCATAGGCGGTGATCATGTCGCAGATCACATAGCACATACCAGCCGCTACAAATTGCAGCCCCGGCAGGAAGGTGCGCAATTCGAACCGCTTGTTCAGGTGGCAGCCTGTGGTCTCGAACACCTCGGCCGTCTGCACCGCCGTGGCGTGGTTCTGATACAAAACGGCCAAAGGCTTGCCGTCCATATCCTGCGGGCTGAGCACATCTTTGCGCGCTAACGGATCATCGCCGGGCAGAACGCAGACGCATTCCAGATCGAAATCTGTCTGGTCGATCGCAGCGCGGGGTTTCGGGGTTTCGGCAAATGCCAGATCGTATTGCTGTGACGCGACCAGATCCTCGATCACCCCCGAGGACCGCATGATGAATTCCAACTCCAGCCCCGGCTTGTCGGCCATGAAATCCGTCAATAGTCGTGGCATGAACAAACTGGACGCCGCCGGGTGGCACGCGATCCGCAATTTCCCGCCTTCCAACGCGCGGATTTGGCTGATCGTGCGCTGGGTGCGTTCCAGCCGGGCCAGAATATCCTCGCATTCCTCGAGAAAATAATATGCCTCAGGCGTCGGCGACAGCTTGCCATGTTCGCGCACGAACAGGCTGAATCCCAATTCCGATTCAAGCGTGGAAATCATCGAACTTACAGCAGGTTGCGTGCGCATCACGGTGCGCGCCGCCTGACTGATCGAGCCACTGCGCATGACTTCGCGAAAGGTGGTGATTTGGCGAAATGAAATATTCATCGCCCCAAGGTATAAATCAAATTTATTGAGGTAAAGAAATTTTGAAATTGAATTTATACGTTATGTCCAGTGAAATCCCGTCAAACCGGTGCAGTGCGACAACCGGAAGGGGGGACGATGAACACTTTCGCCAAATATTTGCTGACGGGGCTGATCTGTATCGTTGCCTTGGGCCAGTTCGTGCAGGTCATCACGCGCTATGTGCTGCAAGTGCCGGTTATGGGGCTTGAGGAAACCATGCTCTACCCCACGATCTGGCTTTATATCATTGGAGCCGTCAACGCTTCGCGCGAGGATACGCATATCCGTGCCAATGTGCTGGAAATCGCGATCAAAACCCAACGCGGCCACACCATCCTTGCCATCGTGGGTGAAGTGATCAGCCTGATCGTCGGGCTGTGGCTGCTGTCTTGGGCGTGGGATTTCACGCAATACGCATGGCGTGTCTGGAAAGAAAGCCCGACGCTTTACATCCCCACCTTCTATTCCGATGTCGCGTTGATGATCGGCTTGGGGCTGATGATGGTCTACACCGCTGGCCACCTGCTACGCCACATCAAGGCCCTGCGCGGGCAGGAGGCCCCCCAATGATCGAGATAGCACTTCTTGCGATTGCCGTTTTGGTGATCACGCTGACCTTGGGCGTGCCGCTGCCCTTCTGTTTCGGTGGGGCGCTGATGGTGATGTATTTCCTTGGCGACGTGACCATGAAAGGCATGATGCTGTGGGGTGCGCAGCAACTGGGCAACCCGGTGCTTCTGGCGATCCCGCTTTTTGTGCTGGCGGGCACGATCATGTCGGCCAGTGGCATTGCCGCCAGTCTGCTGAATTTCGTGAATGCGTTCATCGGGCATGTGCGTGGCGGGCTGGGCGTTGTGGCTGCCGTATCCTGTGCCATCATCGGGGCGATCTCGGGCTCGGGGTTGACGGGTATCGCAGCCATTGGCCCGCTTTTGATCCCGGAAATGGAAAAGCGCGGCTATCCGCGTGAATACGCCACCGCGCTGATTGCCAATTCGTCGATCCTTGGGCTTTTGATCCCGCCATCGGTCACCATGATCGTCTATGGCTGGGTCACCGATACCTCGATCCTTGCCTGTTTTCTGGCGACGCTAGGGCCGGGCCTGTTCATCATGTTCAACTTTTCCATGATGAACCTGTGGATGAGCCGCAAGTTCAACCTGATCCTTGACGATAAGCCCACGCTGTCGGCCTTTACCGCGGATGTAACCAAAAAGGGCTTTAACGCCACACCCGCCCTGTTGATGCCGATCATCATTCTTGGCGGTATCTATGGCGGCATCATGACGCCGACCGAGGCTGCGGCAATCTCGGTGATCTACGCGCTTCCCGTGGGCTTTTTCATCTATCGCGGCCTCAGCTGGGATAGCTTCCTTGAGGCAGGGAAAGAGGCCGCAACAGCCGTCGGCGCGATCATGCTGATGATCCTGTTTTCCATGATCCTCAGCCAGATGTTCGTCTACGAGGCGATCCCGCAGAAAATGGTCAGCGCGATCTTTTCGGTGACCGAAAACAAGGTGCTGCTGCTGATCTTCATCAATATTTTGCTGTTCCTTGTCGGCATGGTGGTGAACGACGTGACCGCGATCATCCTGATTGCGCCGCTGCTGCTGCCGTTGATGCAGGCCATTGGCGTCAGCCCGGTGCAGTTTGCCGCCATCATGGGCGTCAACACCGCCATGGGCGGGGTCACGCCGCCCTATGCCTCGATCCTGTATCTGGGGGCGCGCATCGGCAACGTCAAAGTGACCAAGGTCATCCCCTACGCGATGATCCTGATTGTCACCTGCTATGTGCCGGTCGTGTTCCTGACGTCGCTTTGGCCAGACCTGTCGCTCTTTTTGCCGCGCGTGTTTGGCTATTGATCACCTTTTCACCCTGAACTGTTCCAACAAAAACGGAGGACCCTACCCATGAAACGCTTTTTGACAACCACCGCCGCAACGGCCCTGATCGCGCTGGGCAGCATCGCCAGTGCCGCCGACCTGAAGATGAGCCATGTGCGCCCGCAGGATGCCACCATCGACAAGGAATTGCGCGCCTTTTCCGAACAGGTGGCCGAGGCCACAGGCGGCGACGTGTCGATCAATATCTTCCCTGCCTCGGCATTGGGCGATTACACCACCGTGCAAGAACGTATCAGCGTCGGCGCGATCGACATGGCGACACAGCCCGCCGCCACCGGCGCTGACCGCAAGATGCAGATCAGCTCGTTTCCCTTCCTTGCCGCCAACTGGGATCAGGCGCGTAACATCTACGGTCCCGGTGGCGCGGTGCGCGATGTGATGGCCGGACTTTATGCCGAACAGGGCATCACCATGCTGGCCGCTTACCCCGTGTATTTCGGGGGCATTTCGCTGAATACCGATCCGGTCAACCCCGGTGATCCGTCGCAGTCGAACGGCATCAAGGTGCGCGTTCCGGGCATCAAATCGTTCCAGCTGACTGGCGAAGCGTTGGGGTATATCCCGTCGCCCATTCCGTTCTCGGAGGCGTTCACCGCCATTCAGACCGGCGTTGTCGATGGCGTGATCGGCTCGGGTGCCGAAGGCTACTATGCGTCGTTCCGCGACGTGACCAAGGCTTATATCCCGGCCAACACCCATTTCGAGGTCTGGTACATGATCATCTCGGATGAATCGCTGGCCGCGCTGGACGAAGACGATCAAGCCGCGCTCAAGGCCTCTGCTGAAGAGTTCGAGGCGACCCGCTGGACCGTGGCCGAAGAAGATCAGGGCAAGTGGGAACAGCGCCTTGCCGATGAATTGGGCGCGACCGTGGTTGACCTGACCGACGAACAGCTTGCCGCCATGGCCGACAAGGTCCGCGCCGAGGTGTGGCCCGTCGTGCTGGAGGATGTCGGCGCCGAATGGGGTCAGGCCATTCTGGACAAGGTCGGTCAGTGATCTGACCTGACGCTTGGTATGACAATCCGGGGCGGCGATACCCGCCGCTCCGGTCCCAACATTTAGCACTTTGAGGGCGACATGCAGGCGGATTATGCGATCATCGGCGGCGGCGTTGTGGGCCTTTCGATTGCTTGGGGCCTGCTGAAGAAAGGCCACAAAGTCATCGTGCTGGATGGCGAAGACGGATCTTTTCGCGCCAGTCGCGGCAATTTCGGGCTGGTCTGGGTGCAGTCCAAGGGCCTCAATCAGCCAGCCTATGCGCGGTGGTCGCAACGCTCGGCTGCCCTTTGGTCTGACTTTGCCGCCGAACTGGCGGGCACCACCGGGCAAGCGGTTCCGCTAGAGCAGAAAGGCGGATACGACCTGCACTTTTCCGAAGAAAGCCTGTATCAAACCGTTGAAAAATATAACGATCTGCAGGGCAAACTTGACGGGGATTATCCCTTTGACGTGCTTGGTCACAATGCCCTGCGCAAAGAAGAACCCAACATAGGCCCCAAGGTTGCGGGCGCGATCCTGCATCACCAAGACGGCCACGCCAACCCTTTGCGCCTGCTGATGGCCCTTAGCGCGGCGGTGCATCAACAGGGCGGCAAGATCTTGACCGGCAAGGCCGTCACCGATGTCACAAAACCGGACGGATTTGTCATTCGCTGTGCGGATGGCACAACGGTTGAGGCCGGGAAACTGGTGTTGGCAGCCGGGCTAGGCGCGGCAATGCTGGGGCCAAAGCTTGGGTTCACAGCCCCGGTTCGCCCGCAGCGCGGGCAGGTCTTGATTACCGAAAAACTGCCCAAGCTGATCAACCGCCCTTCGCTGATTGCCCGTCAGGTCGACGAAGGCGGCATTCAGATCGGCGCCACCAACGAAGAAGTGGGCCATGACGACAACGTCACACAATCCGGTATCTCAAGCCTCGCGGCCAAGGCTATCGCGGCCTACCCGGCCTTGGCCAAGGCCCAGCTTGTCCGAAGCTGGGGGGCGTTGCGGGTTCTGACGCCAGATGGCCTGCCGATTTACCAACAAAGCCAAACCATGCCGGGGGCCTATCTGGTGACCTGTCACAGCGGCATTACTCTGGCTGCGGTGCATGCCCAAGTCTTGCCCGATTGGCTTGATCAAACACCCGCCGCCCCGGATCTGGAGGTGTTCAGTGAACAACGATTTGCAATTTCTTGAGCTGGATAAGAAAGCAACCGTGCCGGTCACGTTTGACGGTCAGCGCCTGAATTTGCCCGACGGTGAAAATCTGGCCGCCGCATTGTTGGCCGCAGGCATCCAGACGTTTCGCCATACGGCCAAATCCGGTGCGCCGCGCGGCCCGTTTTGCATGATGGGGGCCTGTTTTGATTGCTTGGTCGAGATTGACGGCGTGGTTCGTCAAGCCTGCATGCTTGAGGTAGAGCCGGGCCTAGAGATTGCCCGCCCCAGTGCTGGTGGAGGCGATCATGACCCACAGTGATATCATTGTCGTCGGGGCTGGCCCGGCTGGCATGGCCGCCGCTGCAATGGCGGCCCGCCACGGCGCAACCGTGTCGCTGCTCGATGAACAACCGCGACCGGGCGGGCAGATTTACCGCGATGTGGACCGGGCGGAGCAACAGCGCATCGACATACTGGGCAAGGAGTATCAGCACGGCGCGACCCTGACGCAAGATATGCGCAACGCCGGGATCACGCATGTGACAGGGGCCGTTGTCTGGGCGATCGAAGACAGCTTTACCGTGTCTTACACACAGCACGGGCAGGCGGCGCAGGTGTCGGCCGACCGCATCATTCTGGCCACGGGCGCGCTTGAACGTCCGATGCCGCTGCCGGGCTGGACCTTGCCGGGTGTCATGACAGCCGGTGCCGGGCAAATTCTGCTCAAGCAATCGGGCGTGTTGGCGCGCAACGCGGTGCTGGTTGGCTCTGGTCCGCTGCTCTACCTGATCGCGGCGCAGATGGTGCGGGCTGGCACTCCTCCGCGCGCGCTTGTCGAAACGCAAAGCCGTCATGACCTGCTGCGCGCGGCCAAGCATTTTGGCGGTGCGCTGCGCGGGTCGGGCTACCTTGTCAAAGGGTTGAAGCTGTTGGCCCAGCTCGTGCGCGCACGGGTGCCGCGCTATACCGGTGCCACCGATATCGCGATTGAGGGCGGCGCCCGCGCCGAGGCCGTGACATTCCGCAGCCGCGGGCGCGCGCAGCGTATCGCATGTGACACGGTGATGCTGCATCATGGTGTCGTGCCCAACACGCAAGCCGCGCGGTCGATTGACGTGCCGCACCTTTGGGACAGCGCGCAGCACTGTTTTTCGCCTGTGACGGACCCTTGGGGCGCGACGCCGGTTGATGGCGTGTTTGTCGCAGGCGATGGCGCAGGGATCGGCGGCGCGAATGTGGCCGAACATGCAGGCCGGATTTCCGCATTGAAAGCTTTGCAAGAGCTAGGCCAGATCAGCCCGCAGGCGCGCGATGATCTGGCCGCGCCATTGGTGCGCCAGAAGGCCAAGGAAAACGCGGTGCGCCCGTTTCTGGATGCGGCCTATCCGCCTTGTGCGCAGGCGCTTGCCCCAGCTGACAGCACGCTGGTGTGCCGCTGCGAAGAAGTGCGGGCCGGGGATATCCGCCGATACGCCAAGCTGGGCTGCCTAGGGCCCAATCAGGCCAAAGCCTTCGGGCGGGCCGGCATGGGGGCATGCCAAGGCCGATATTGCGG
>DATFJQ010000076.1:0-5924 GCA_035269125.1 Roseovarius sp. | reverse complement strand
CAGCTTATTTTGCGCAGGCGGAACTCGACCACCCACTGAAGCGATGATCGCCTTCATTGAAGATCAGCGCATTGTTTACGGCGTCGAGTCGATCTGCAGGGTGAGCGGGTGAACGCCACTGGTCCGAGAGACCCCGCGAACGCCGATCGCGCCGTCAACGTTTCATCACCGCCTCGCATGTCGCACTGATCCTTCCAAAGCATCGGCGCGACATCAGCGGGATGCGGAATTGCGACCAGAAATCAAAAGGGTCTGGGATGAAAACTATCAGGTCTATGGCGTCCGCAAGGCATGGCACCAGATGAAGCGTGAGGGCTTTACGCTCGCGCGTTGCACGGTGGAGCGACTGATGAAACAGATCGGCATCCGTGGCGCTGTGCGCGGCAAGGTGGTCAAAACAACGGTTCCGGACACGTCAGCACCCTGTCCGCGCGACAAGGTGAACCGTCAGTTCCGGGCGCCTGCGCCGAACATGCTGTGGGATGAGCCATTGTCGCGCCATTGGTCCGAGAGACAATGGCGCATGACTTTACCTACGTGTCGACATGGCAGGGCGTTCGGCATCGGTCTTGAACCGATGGCGACCTTCGTCCCCACCATATTTCAAAAGAGCAAATAAATCACTGGAAATCAAAACGTTGGGACGGTCTGATTTTCAGAACCCACCCACGCGATCCGAGGTTGGATTATCCCCACGAACTCTTAGAAGGGAAGTGCTTTCGATCACTCAGTCATGTTGATTCAGTTATTAGAAACAAGTAGGTAGAAGATTCATCTCGCCAATATTTCGAACAACCGTCCTGAACGACAGTGCGAACTGTACGGCCGTAACTCTATGGTTGCTGTGAAGGGGTAATCCCACCTTGATCCGGGCCGTTTGAATTTAGAATCCGGTCCTGTTTTTTGCTCGTAATTAGGTTTTGGTCAGGAGGTGCAAAACGGTTTCGTTTCCGCCCTGATGAATTCTCTGGAAAATTTATTTGCCGCTCTCGGCGTGTAATGTGTCGTATATTCGCCTCTTGATGCCGCGACTTGTCCGCATAACGTCGAACAGACCGCGGCATCATGCCAGTAGGCGCGTGCGGCGTATCGGCGATTCAGCAAGGCGGCATGTTATGCGAGAACGACAAGGGCTCGATCCAACGGATATTCGTATTCTGAGCGCGGTGCAAAAACATGGCCAGCTGAGTAAGACAAAACTGGCCGAGTTGGTGAATCTGTCGGCGACGCCATGCTGGGCGCGGCTGACCCGTTTGCGTGCAGCTGGATATATCCGGGGGTACCATGCCGACATCGCGCTTGAACGTGTGGTTGATGCGACGCGGGTGGTTGTGACGGTCTCGCTCACACATCACCGGAAAACCGATTTTGACAGGTTTGAGACTTATATCCGGTCGATTGACGAAATCATAAACTGCGTGGCGACGGGCGGCGGGATTGACTACATCATGACCGTGGTCACGCCCAACCTGTCGTCGTTTCAAGCCCTTATGGATGACCTGCTTTCGGCGGATCTGGCGATTGACAGATACATGACCTATTTCGCCACCCGCCTGATCAAGGCCGAACAACCTAACCTTGCCAAGCTGGCGGCACAAAGCAGGCCATAATGTTTGCGACATGCACGTGTCGCGAATTGTCATTCCGGACCGTTCAGTCCTCAAGGAGACGAATCCAAGCCTGATCGGTCTTAGAACTGCCAAATTTTTAGGCCACGCGATCAATCCAAACGCATTACATCACGGATCATCAACAACGCGACCCAGGGTATGACCCGAAGCGCAAAACAGGGTGAATGACATGATGCAATCTCAAGACTTTGGTTTTGGCACTCAAATCCGCAAATCGCCTTACTTCGATGCAACCGTGCGTTGGGGCGCGCAAGGCTTTTCGGTTTATAACCACATGTATATTCCGCGCGATTTCGGCGACCCCGAGCAGAATTTCTGGAACCTCGTGAATGATGCGATCCTGTGCGATGTGGCGGTGGAACGTCAGGTCGAAATCACCGGCCCGGACGCGGCGAGATTCACCCAGATGCTGACGCCGCGCGATCTGTCGAACATGGCGGTCGGGCAATGCAAATATGTGATGATCACCAACGCCGAGGGCGGCATTCTGAATGACCCGATCCTGCTCAAGCTGGCCGACGATCATTTCTGGCTGTCGCTGGCCGATAGTGACATCTTGCTGTGGGCGCAGGGTGTGGCCGTGCATTCCGGTCTGGATGTCTCAATCTCCGAGCCGGATGTGTCGCCGTTGCAATTGCAGGGCCCCAAGTCGGGCGAAATCATGCAGGCGCTGTTTGGCGACGAGATCATGGACTTACGCTATTACTGGTTCCGCGAGATGGAGCTGGACGGTATCCCGCTGATCGTGTCGCGCACCGGCTGGTCCAGTGAGTTGGGCTATGAAATCTACCTGCGTGACGCGGATTATGGCGATGCCCTATGGGAGCGGATCATGGCCGTTGGCATGCCGATGGGCCTGAAACCCGGCCACACCTCGACCATTCGTCGGGTCGAAGGTGGAATGCTGTCCTATCATGCCGATGCCGATATTCACACCAACCCGTTCGAGCTGGGGATGGATCGTTTGGTCAATCTGGACATGGAGGCCGAGTTTATCGGCAAGTTCGCCCTGCAACGCATCCGCGACAACGGTGTTACCCGCAAGCAGGTTGGTCTGATCATCGAAGGTGAGCCGCTGTCGGGGCCGAACACGGCGTTCTGGGCGGTCAACCAGAATGGCGAACCCGTGGGCAAGGTGACTTCGGCTGTGTATTCGCCGCGTCTGAAAAAGAACATCGCGCTGGCGATGGTCGCGGTTGAGGCGGCTGATCTTGGCACCCAGTTGGATGTCATGACGCAGACTGGCGAAACCACGGCGACCGTCGCGGAACGCCCGTTCTTTGATCCGCGCAAACAGTTGGCGGCCACAGGCGCGGCCATTGAGACTGTTAAAATCGAAGCATAAAGGCTGTCAAAATGTCTGACCTCGCGATCGAGCTGCATTGGCAGCGCGCCGAACCCGCTTTGCAAACCGGCAAGTTTTCAAACGCGCATACGGTGCAGTATAATAATACGCACGACATCCAAGTGGACGCCGCCCCCGATTGGGGCGGCGATCCCGACCACACCAATCCTGAACAGGCTTTGGCCGCGGCATTGTCCAGTTGCCACATGATGACGTTCCTTGCGCTGTGCGCCAAGGCCGGTTGGCCGGTGGCCAGCTATCACGACTATGCCGAGGCGCATTTGGGTAAAAACGCCAAGGGGCAGATGTCGGTCACCCGGATTGATCTGAACCCGGTGGTGCGGTTTGACACCGGCTTTGCTGTCGAGGCGGACAAGCTGGACGAAATGCAGCACCGCGCGCATCGCTATTGCTTTATCGCCAACACCTTGGCGGACAGCGTGGAAATCAACGTCAACTAACCGCTTGAAAAGGGGCCGCCATGACCACCGATACTAATATTCTGCTGCGTGATCTGTCAGATGACGGCATCCTGCGTCTGACCCTCAACGACGTGGGCCGTCGTAATGCGTTGTCCGAGGCGATGATGACCGAATTGGGCGGGGCGATCTCTGAGGCGGGCGAAGATCCAAGTGTTCGAGTGATCGTTTTGGCGGCCAATGGTCCGGCGTTTTGCGCGGGGCATGACCTAAAGGAAATGACCGCCGGACGCGCCGCAGCTGACGGCGGCCGCGCCTATTTCACCAAGGTGATGGCGCAATGCTCTGGTGTGATGCAGGGCATCGTCAACTGCCCCAAACCTGTGATCGCCGAGGTCACAGGCATCGCCACCGCCGCAGGCTGCCAGTTGGTGGCAAGCTGCGATCTGGCGGTTGCGGCGGACAGCGCCAAGTTCAGCACTCCGGGAGTGCATATTGGGCTGTTCTGCTCAACCCCGATGGTGGCCTTGTCGCGGAACACCGCCAACAAGCACGCGATGGAAATGCTGCTGACCGGGGATATGACGCCTGCGGCCCGCGCTGCCGCAATCGGCCTTGTGAATTATGCCGTGGCCGAAGAGGATTTGCAGGCGGCCACCATGGAAATGGCCCGCAAGATCGCGTCGAAATCCAGCATGACACTGGCCACGGGCAAGCGCGCGTTTTATGCGCAGCGCGAGATGCCTTTGGCCGCCGCCTATGACTATGCAAGTCAGGTCATGGTCGATAACATGCTGGCCCATGACGCCGAGGAAGGCATTGGTGCTTTCATCGAAAAACGCGCACCCCAATGGCAGGACCGATAAACGACATGTCCGAAAACCCCTACAACACCGGCCTTGACCGGACACCGGCCAACTATCAGCCGCTGACCCCTCTGACGTTTCTGGAACGCGCGGCCAGTGTCTTTCCCGATCATACGGCTATGGTGCATGGGGGCTTGCGGCGTAGCTACGGGGAGTTCTACGCGCGATCGCGGCAACTGGCGTCGGTGCTGGCCGCGCGCGGCATGGGCCGGGGCGACACGGTATCAGCGATGCTGGCCAACACACCCGCCATGCTGGAATGCCATTATGGGGTGCCAATGTGCGGCGCGGTTCTGCATTCGATCAACACACGGCTGGATGCCGCGATCATCGCGTTTCAACTGGATCACGCCATGGCGAAAATCGTCATCGTGGACCGCGAGTTCGCCCCTTTGATGGCCGAGGCGTTGGAACTGGCGAACGTGACGCCAGAGGTTATCCAATACGACGATCCGGAATATACTGGCCCCGGCGAAATGCAGGGTGCCGAGGATTACGAGGCTATTGTTGCCAGTGGCGATGCTGGCTTTGAGTGGCTCATGCCCGAGGATGAGTGGGACGCGATTTCGATCAACTACACATCCGGCACCACGGGCGATCCCAAGGGCGTGGTCTCGCATCATCGTGGTGCTTATCTGCTGGCGCAGGGCAATGCGTTGACCACCTCGATGGCAAGGCACAGCGTGTACCTGTGGACCCTGCCAATGTTTCACTGCAACGGCTGGTGTTTTCCATGGACACTGTCGGCGATCATCGGCACGCATGTCTGCTTACGGCAGGTGCGCGCGGCCCCGATCTGGCAGGCCTTGGCCGAGGAAGGGGTGACACATCTTTGCGGCGCGCCTATCGTGATGTCTTTGATCGAATCCGCGCCGCCCGAGGAAAAGCGCGATTTGCAGCACCGGGTGCAGTTTTTTACTGCCGCCGCCCCGCCCCCCGAAAGCCTGCTGGCGAACATGGCCGCCGCCGGGTTTGACGTGACGCATCTGTATGGCCTGACCGAAACCTATGGCCCGGCGGTTGTGAACGAATGGCACGCCGACTGGTCGGATTTGCCCGCGCCGGAACAGGCCAAACTGAAGGCGCGACAGGGCGTGCGGTATCTGCCGTTGGAAAAGTTGGATGTGATGGACCCGGATACCATGAAACCCGTGCCGCGCGATGGCGCAACCATGGGCGAGGTGATGTTTCGCGGCAACGTGGTGATGAAGGGCTATTTCCGCAATCCAGAGGCCACGCAAAAGGCACTGGCCGGTGGTTGGTTCCATTCCGGTGATCTGGGGGTGGTCCATCCCGATGGCTATATCCAACTCAAGGACCGGTCGAAGGATATCATCATATCGGGTGGTGAAAATATCTCGTCCATCGAGGTCGAAGAAGCGCTGTATCGGCATCCGGCTGTTGCCGTAGCCGCCGTGGTGGCCATGCCACATGAAAAATGGGGCGAAACACCGTGCGCGTTTGTCGAATTGAATGCTGGTATAGAGGTGGATGAACCTACGCTGCGCACATTCTGCCGCGATCATCTGGCCCCCTACAAGGTGCCCGGCAAGATCGTGTTCGACACGATCCCCAGAACCTCGACCGGCAAGATTCAGAAGTTCGTTCTGCGTGAGCGGGCTTCGGGGTTGGGGCAGTAATCAGCCAGACTGATGTGGGCGCG
>DATFJQ010000075.1:0-5652 GCA_035269125.1 Roseovarius sp. | reverse complement strand
TGTGCGCGCGTTGTTGGGCGACGGGCCGCGGCGTCGCGATCTGCTGATTGAGTATCTGCACCTGATCCAAGATCAATTCGGCCATCTGTCGGCGGCGCATCTGCGGGCCTTGGCCGAGGAATTGCGCATTTCGCAGGCCGAGGTTTACGAAGTCGCAACCTTTTACGCGCATTTTGATGTGATCAAAGAAGGGGACACCCCGCCACCGGCGCTGACCATCCGGGTGTGCGATTCGCTGTCGTGTGAACTGGCCGGCGCGCAGCAGTTGAAATCCGCGCTGGAGGACGGGCTGGACCCGTCGCAGGTGCGTGTTTTGCGCGCGCCCTGCATGGGCCGCTGTGACACCGCCCCGGTGTTGGAGTTGGGCCACAACCATATTGATCACGCCACGCCCGAAAAGGTGCAGGCGGCGATCGCGGCGGGCGACACGCACGCCCATGTGCCCCAGTATGAGGGGCTTGAGGCCTATCGCGCGGGCGGCGGTTACAAGGTGCTGTCGGGTCTGCGCGCGGGCGGCGATTTTGAAACCGTGCAGCAGACCTTGCTGGAGGCAGGCCTGCGCGGGCTTGGCGGGGCCGGGTTCCCGTCGGGCAAGAAATGGGGCTTTGTGCGGGCTGAGGCCGGGCCGCGCTACTTGGCGGTCAATGGCGACGAGGGCGAGCCGGGCACCTTCAAGGACCGGTATTACCTTGAGCGGGTGCCGCATGTGTTCCTTGAGGGGATGCTGATCGCCGCTTGGGCGGTCGAGGCCGAGACCTGCTTTATCTACATGCGCGACGAATACCCCGCCGTGCTGGACATTCTGGCCACCGAGATCGCCGCGCTGGAACGTGCCGGGATCGTTGAGACGGGCTATATCGACCTGCGCCGCGGCGCGGGGGCGTATATCTGCGGTGAAGAATCCGCGATGATCGAATCGATCGAGGGCAAGCGCGGCCTGCCGCGCCATCGCCCGCCATTCGTGGCGCAGGTTGGGATATTCAACCGCCCGACCTTGGTGAACAACGTCGAAACCCTGTACTGGGTCACGCGGGTTCTGCGCGAGGGCGGCGAGATCCTCTCGGGCGTCGAGAAGAACGGCCGCAAGGGGCTGCGCTCGTACTCGGTGTCGGGGCGGGTGAAAAACCCCGGCGTGCATCTGCTGCCGGCGGGCTCGACCATCACCGATATCATCGACGCGGCGGGCGGCATGCTTGAGGGGCATAGCTTCAAGGCGTATCAGCCTGGCGGCCCGTCCTCGGGGCTGTTGCCGGCGTCGATGGCCGATATTCCACTGGATTTCGACACGCTGCAACCGCATGGCACCTTCATCGGCTCGGCGGCGGTGGTGGTGCTGTCGGATCACGACAGCGCCAAACAGGCGGCGCTGAACATGCTGCGGTTTTTCGAGGATGAAAGCTGTGGCCAGTGCACGCCGTGCCGGGTGGGCTGTGAAAAGGCGGTCAAGCTGATGCAAGCCGACCACTGGGATCAACCGCTGCTGGAAGAGCTGTGCCAAGCCATGGGCGACGCCTCGATCTGCGGCCTCGGCCAAGCCGCCCCAAACCCCATCCGCCTCACCATCAAACATTTCCCGCAAGAGGTTTAAGAAACGCGTCTGCATCTTCCATATCGGCCCGATCCAGATTAGGTGAAAGGGAACTCGTGATCGGAGGGCGCATGGCGTTTTTCAAAAAACTCAAAGACAAGTTGTTCAAATCGTCTTCGAAGCTCGAAGACGGCTTGGATGCAATTGTGGAAGAGGGCGGTGAAGAAGAGCACCTGACCGCGTCTGAGCCAGAGGCGGAGGACACGCCGGAACCCAAGCCTGAGCCAACGCCGGAGCCTGAGCCGAGGCCTGAGCCGACGCCTGAACCGGAGCCGGCACCGCAGCCTGAGCCGGAACCCACGCCTGAGCCTGAGCCGACACCGGCACCGGAGCCAACCCCAGAACCCACGCCGGACCCACAGCCAGAGCCTGAACCGACCCCGGCGCCACGTCCTGATCCGGTGCCGTCCCCCGGCCCACAGGAAGTGCCTCCACCGCCTTCGGAAATGCCACCCGAGCGCCCGCAGGAAATACCTGACGCCATACCGCAAGAGGCCCCGGTGCCATCGCCCGAGCCGGGACCAACCCCCGCGCCGCTGGAAATTCCCATCACCACACCGGGTGAAGGCGCGTCGTCCGCAGTGATGGAAAAACCCGGTTTTCTGGGACGCCTTCTGGGCCGGAAAGAGCCAAAAACTGTCATTCGCCGCGTGTTGGATGATGACATGCTGGAACAACTCGAAGAGTTGTTGATCACCGCCGATATGGGGGTGGATACCGCGCTACGCGTCACGGCGAATATGGCCGAGGGGCGCATGGGCAAGAAACTGTCCACGCCAGAGATCAAAGAGCTTCTGGCGCGTGAAATTACCCGCATCATGGACCCGGTGGCGCGCCCCATGCCGCTTTACTCAAAAACGCCGCAGGTGGTGTTGGTTGTGGGCGTCAACGGCTCGGGCAAGACCACCACGATCGGCAAGCTGGCCAGCCAGTTCAAGGCGGCGGGTAAATCGGTTGTCATCGCCGCGGGCGACACGTTTCGCGCGGCGGCGGTTGAACAGTTGCAGGTCTGGGGGGATCGTGCGGGCGTGCCGGTTTTGACGGCGCCGGAAGGATCGGACCCGGCCAGCCTTGCCTTTGATGCGATGGAAAAAGCGCAGGCCGACGGTGCCGATCTTTTGATGATCGACACGGCGGGCCGGTTGCAAAACCGTGCGGATCTGATGGAGGAATTGGCCAAGATCGTGCGCGTCATCCGCAAAAAAGACGAAAGCGCCCCGCATAACACCTTGCTGGTGCTGGATGCCACAACTGGCCAGAACGCGCTGAGCCAGGTTGAGACGTTCCAAAAGCTGGCCGATGTCAGTGGCTTGGTCATGACCAAGCTGGATGGCACGGCCAAAGGCGGGGTGTTGGTGGCCTTGGCCGACAAGTTCGGCCTGCCGATACACGCGATTGGCGTGGGAGAACAAATTGACGATCTGGCCCCGTTCGATCCCGAAGATTTTGCCGCGGCCCTGACGGGCCTTGACCGGGCATGACGCAAATCGTTTCTGAGGATTATGGCCACCCATCAGGGTTGGCCCGCCTGTGAGCGCGTGGCTGATTTCGCTTGAGGGCACGGCACAGGGGCATCATCTGGCGATGATGCTGGCAGTGCTGGCCGCGTTTTTGCATGCGGTTTTCGGCGCGTTGCAGAAAGGGCGGCACGATCCGTGGCTTAGCCGAGGGGCCATTGATGGCAGTTACGCCCTGATGGCCGCGCCCTTTGCCTTGTTCGTCGTACCATGGCCCGAGCCGCATATGTGGCCGATCTTTGGCTGGGTGTTCTTGATCCACTTGGCCTACAAGATCTTGCAGGCGCAGGCCTATACCAAGGGCGCTTACACGGTGGTTTATCCGGTTGTGCGCGGTGCGGCGCCTTTATTCACCGTGATCGGGGCTTATGTCCTGTTTTCCGAGACGTTTACCTTGGTGCAATGGCTGGGGGTCGGGGTTCTGCTGTCAGGGATATTTGGGCTGGCGCTTTATAACCTGCGGTATCTGGACGTGAACCGCGAAAACCTGCCTGTTGCGCTGGTTCTGGCAGTGGCGACGGGGATGTTCGTGGCGCTGTATACGACCTATGACGCTTACGGCATTCGCGCCGCTGCCGATCCGTTCACGTTTCTGGCGTGGTTTTTCATGATCGACGGTGTCGTGCTGCCCTTCTATGCCTATTTCCGGTGGCGCGCGATGCCCGTGCCGCCCACACCCGGGCCGCTGATGGTGCGCGGGGTCGCTGGTGGGTTTGTGGCGTTTTTTTCCTTTGGCTCGATCATGCTGGCCACTCGGCTGGACAAGGTGGGCGAGGCGGCGGTTCTGCGGGAAACCTCGACCGTGTTTGCGGCGCTGATCGGCTGGCTTGTGCTGAAAGAAACCGTTGGCCCGCGCAGGATTGCCCTAATGGCATTGATCGCCGTGGGCGCTGTGATAGTTGAGGTGGGCGGATGACCGAAAGGCAGGACATGACCGAACGCAAGATCAATCCGATGCTGAAAACCGGGCTGGAATTGGGCCCGATATTGGGCTTTTTTGTCGCTTACCTTTGGCTGAAAGACCGGATTTTCACCATCGGCGGCACCGAATACGATGGGTTTATCGTGGTCACGGCGGGGTTTGTCCCGGTGTTTTTGCTGGCCATGGGGCTGCTGTGGTGGCTGACGGGCCATTTGTCCAAGATGCAGGTGGTCACGGCGGTTTTGATCGTTGTCTTCGGCGGCTTAAGCGTTTGGTTCAACGACCCAAAATTTTTCAAGATGAAGCCGACGATCATTTATTTGCTGTTCGCGTGCGTCTTGGGGGCGGGGCTTTTGCGCGGGCAATCGTGGCTGCAATATGTGATGGACGGGGTTATGCCGCTGACAGATCAGGGCTGGATCATCCTGACCCGGCGCTTGGCGGCGTTTTTCTTTGGGCTTGCGCTCCTGAACGAGCTGGTCTGGCGCCTGATGAGCGAGGAATCTTGGGTCTATTTCAAGACGTTTGGCCTGACTGCGGCGATTTTCCTGTTTTTCATGGCGCAAGGCCGTTTGTTTCGCGATCACAGCACCCAGACCGAGGATGATGCTTGAGCTTTTGTAGCCTGTAGCGATGTTGCCGGAATTCGCGGAAATCCCACAAGCTGGTCAGGTTTTTGCCAGATTTGGCCCGTATCGCTGGCCTTATGATAAAATCGACATCTTCGCGGCTTTGGTTCGCAGCTACCTCGATCCCGCCGATCCGGCCGGAAAACATTCTTCCGATTGTCATGATGTTGATCTTATGGATCGTCATGCGGCAATCCGGATTTTCCGAAGAACGTGCCTTTGTCTCTTCGGTTGTCATGGCCGAAGTGTATACGATCTGGCGTAACTTGCCCGACGCGGCCTACAGCTTGCGCAAGGTGCGCGAGGGCAAACCGGGGATGTTGGTCTGGCCGGTGCTGGTAACCGTTGTGCTGGCGGGGGTGCAGCTGGTTGTGAATGATCCGCTTTTCACGCAACGCATTGTGACCGGGTTTTGCAGCTTTTTTCTGGTGATCATGTTTCTGGGCATGCGGCGCGAACAGGACATGCTTGAACGGGTTGCTCCCACGGCGAGTGAAAACGCCCAGCCGGTAACACGGGTCAGCCTGTTGCGGGTGAATGCCCTTGCCGCAGCGGTTGTGATCATCATCAATGAAACATTGATCGCTACGGAAACACTGGCTGTGTGGATGACGATGATGCCACTATTCGTGCTGTTTCTGCACGCTTTTTATTGGTTCATGGTGCTGATGGTCCTGCCCGAGGATGAGACCCCGAACACCCGGACCGCCTAGGGCATTGCGGGTGTTTCACCTGTAGGAAGACGCCTGGTTTGCGGTGCAAGGCTGTAAAGACTGTGTGCTGCTGTGCAGACATGGTCCATCTTTCCCGGCATTGACCTGTAGAAATGGCATTGTCAGAGCTTTCCACTACATTTTGTGGGGTCTCGATAGGCAATGCATACGAAACTTTCTTGACGGCTTGGTTAAACCACCGTGACGGTGTTGACGTGCAACACCTGTGCGGCTAATCGGTTCGCGTGGCGATTTGTTACCGGATTGCGGGCCACGTTAAACA
>DATFJQ010000074.1:0-15200 GCA_035269125.1 Roseovarius sp. | reverse complement strand
AATCCATGCTTCCACAGGCGCGCAAACTCAGTCTGAAGAGCACGATTTCGGGGTCCGAAATCTGCTTCGAAAAAAGCCTTTATTTTACAAAGCCTTACAGACGCCGGCAAAACTACCGCCGACGCGTGGCAGTAAAATCCGCCGATTTGGCATAACTACGCCCACAACGACAACTTGAACTAAGCGTTCTCAGCCAGAACATTTAGAGTGCCCGCAGCTGGCGCAGGTCATGCAGCCTTCGATCATTCGCATGTCGTAGCTGCCGCAGGCCGGGCAGGATGGGCCGCGTGGTGCGTCGAGGTTGACCACCGATTGCGTCGGATCGGTTTTCAGGCCCAGCCCCTCTCCTTCCAAGAACCCGATCGAGATCATGTGCTGCTCCAGGATGCCGCCAATCGCCGCAAGGATCGACGGGATGTATTTGCCCTGCATCCAAGCCCCGCCGCGCGGGTCGAAAACGGCTTTCAGCTCTTCCACCACAAAGCTCACGTCGCCGCCGCGCCTGAACACCGCCGATATCATACGCGTCAGCGCCACGGTCCATGCATAATGCTCCATATTCTTGGAGTTGATGAACACCTCGAACGGGCGGCGATGACCGTTGAGGATGATATCATTGACGGTGATGTAGATCGCATGGTTGCTGTCAGGCCATTTCAGCTTGTAGGTCGCGCCCTCCAACTCGGTGGGACGGTCCAGCGGTTCGGACATATACACCACTTCACCGCCCTCTTGCGGCACGGGCGCACCGGTTTCACCGGGGGTTTCATCGGCGGCCTCAGACACGCTTAGCACACTGCCTGTCACATCGTTGGGACGATAGGTGGTGCAGCCTTTGCAGCCCGTTTCATAGGCCTGCATGTAGACATCCTTGAACGCCTCAAAGGAAATATCGGCCGGGCAGTTGATGGTCTTGGAAATGCTGCTGTCGACCCAAGCTTGCGCAGCGGCCTGCATTTTCACATGATCCAGAGGGGCCAATGTTTGGGCATTCACAAAATAGTCGGGCAGATCGGCGTCACCAAACTTTTCGCGCCACATCTGAACGGCGTAATCCACAACCTCTTCTTCGGTGCGCGAGCCATCTTTTTGCAGCACCTTGCGGGTGTAGGAGTAGGCGAACACAGGTTCGATGCCCGAACTCACATTGCCGGCATACAGGCTGATCGTGCCGGTGGGCGCGATGCTGGTCAGCAAGGCGTTGCGAATGCCGTGCTTGGCAATGGCATCGCGCACATCGTCATCCATGGCTTGCATTGTGCCCGAGGCCAAATACGCCTTGGCATCGAACAAAGGAAACGGCCCCTTTTCCTTGGCCAACTCGACGCTGGCCAGATAGGCCGCGCGCGCGATTTGCTTGAGCCAAGCCTCGGTCTGCGCCGCCGCCTCGTCACTGCCATAGCGCAGGCCGACCATCAGCAACGCATCGGCCAGTCCTGTGACCCCCAACCCGATCCGGCGTTTGTTCTGGGCCTCTTCGCGCTGTGCCTCAAGCGGGAAGCGGGACGCATCAACGACATTGTCCATCATCCGCACGGCGGTGGCCACCAGATCGTCCAACGCGACCTCGTTCAGTTCAGCACTTTTGCCGAACGGGTCGCTCACCAACCGTGCCATGTTGATCGAGCCCAAAAGGCAGGCACCATACGGCGGCAGGGGCTGTTCGCCGCAAGGGTTGGTCGCAGCGATGGTTTCGCAGTAATTCAGATTGTTGGCGGCGTTGATCCGATCGATGAAAATCACCCCCGGCTCGGCATAATCATAGGTGGCCTGCATGATGGTGTTCCACAAATCGCGCGCCTGCACGGTTTTGTAGACCTTGCCGCCGAATTCCAGCTCCCATGATCCATCGGCCTTGACGGCCTCCATAAAATCATCAGTCACCAGCACCGACAAGTTGAACATACGCAGCCGTGCGGAATCGGACTTGGCGGCGATAAAATCCTCGATATCGGGATGATCGCAGCGCATGGTGGCCATCATCGCACCTCGGCGGCTGCCGGCGCTCATGATCGTGCGGCACATCGCATCCCAGACGTCCATAAAGCTTAGCGGTCCACTGGCATCGGCGGCCACGCCATGCACTTCGGCACCTTTGGGGCGAATCGTACTGAAATCATAGCCAATGCCGCCGCCCTGCTGCATGGTCAGCGCGGCCTCTTTCAGCATCTCGAAAATACCGCCCATACTGTCGGGTATGGTGCCCATCACGAAACAGTTGAACAAGGTCACGCTGCGGGCGGTGCCGGCCCCTGCGGTGATCCGGCCCGCTGGCAGGTATTTGAAATCCTCAAGCGCGGTGTAGAACCGCTCTTCCCATTTTTCCGGCTCGGCCTCGACCTGTGCCAGAGCGCGCGCTATCCGCCGCCACGTATCCTCGACCGTTTCGTCAATGGGCGTGCCGTCGCCCTCTTTTAAACGGTACTTCATGTCCCAAATGGACTGGGCAATGGGGGCGGCGAAACGGGTCATGGCGCGAATCCTGTTGAGATGGGAGCGCACACAATAGCTTGAAGCCCGGCGCATTTCCACTACCCTATCTGCCCATAACAGCGGGAATCGCAGGGCATGGCCAAACTTAACCTTATCAAGCTCAGCGTCGGCTCGGACAGCGTTGAAAACCTGACCAAATGGCAATCGTCAGACCGGGCCAAGGGGCCGGATGGCCTGCCGCGCCACATCACCCGCATGTGGCCCAAACGCGCGGCCGAATTGCTTGAGGGCGGGTCGATCTACTGGGTTGTGCAGGGGTTTGTGCAATGCCGTCAGCGCCTTTTGCGCTTTGACGAGGTAACCGGCAGCGACGGAATCCGCCGCTGCGCCTTTGTGCTGGACCCTGAAATCATCCGCACCAGCACCGCGCAAAAACGCCCGTTTCAGGGCTGGCGTTACCTGCAACCCGGCGACGCCCCTGCCGATCTGGCCGCCAGCCGCCAATCCGAAGACAGCCTTCCCCCCGACCTGTCAGCGGCGCTGGCCGATATCGGCGTGATCTGAGACACGTCATACACAGTTGCTACCGTTCGTGGGCCTTATGGCAGGTGCCCCAGCGACTTGTGCAGGCCCCATACTTGCTTACAGGAAACGTTAAGCTCTGTGCCTTAAAACGCGGGGCATCATGGCTACAATTTTCGATCTCATCGAAGTCACGGACATCAGTGCACACACGACCTACTCACAGGCGAATGGAAACCTGTTGGGGGTCGTCGATGGCGCAGTTTCCTCGGAATTTGATGATGGGGAGTTCGATGAGCGTGATGTATTCACACTTTATGGACAAACCTATCAAATCGACCTGATCCAAGAGCCCGCTAGCAGCGGGCGCTTTACGACCAATGACGGCACCGACATCAGCTTTAATCCACAAAGTGAATCCAATCTCGATGTGATTTTTCTGACGGTTTCGAACGGATCAGAAACACGACACTTCATTATTCCCAGTGATGGCTATGGGGATCTGAATTTTACGGAAATCCACACCGGTGAGTTGAAAGATGTCGCCGGCAACGATGCTGCCCTTGTATCCACCCAAGACAGCGATGTGAACGTGGTTTGTTTTCGCGCCGGAACGATGATCAGGCGCGCGGATGGGGCAGATATTGCCATTGAAAAGCTCAAAGTCGGTGACCGTGTTGAAACGCTTGATACTGGCCCGCAGACGGTCCGTTGGGTTGGGCAACGGTCACTGTCCGTGCCTACAATGCTGCGATACCCGAAACTACGGCCCATACTGATACCCTCTGGCGCACTTAGCCCAGGTATTCCGGAAACCGATCTTTATGTCTCGCCACAACATCGCATTCTAGTTCGTTCGCGGATTGCGCGCCGCATGTTCGGGGTTGATGACGTTTTGGTTGCCGCCAAAAAACTGGTCGGGGTAAACGGAATCAGGGTAGATCAAGCGGCTTGGCAAGCGACGTATCTGCACGTCCTGTTGGATCGTCACAATATATTGCTTGCCAATGGCGCCCCCTGCGAAAGCTTGCTTTTGGGGCCGCAATGTCTTCAATCTCTCGGCTCAGAAGCTATTGAAGAAATATCCTTGATCTTCGGAGGGCTTCCAGAAGGTGCGACGCCTCAACAGGTTGCACGTCTTATACCACCGGGTCACCGTGTTGACCGTATGACAGCGCGCCACCGTCAGAATAACAAATGGCTTTTGCAAATCTGAGGGGACACAGCGAAAACCCTGCCTATCATACACCAGAGCCGGCAAATTTCCATGTCGCAAGCCCGGTTTAGTCCAGCGCCAATTGTTTCAACAAGGTCTTGAGCGTTTTGCGGTCGCCCTCATCCATCGGGGCTTTGCGCGCGCGGAACAGTGTGGCCTGCGACCGCAGGATCAGGCCGTCATCCAGAATTTTCAGATGGTTGGCGCGGAGCGTATCCCCGGTTGAGGTGATATCGGCAATCGCCTCGGCGGTTTCGTTTTTAACGGTGCCTTCGGTTGCGCCTTGGCTGTCGACCAGTTGGTAATCCGCCACCCCGTTTTCGCGCAGAAATTCGCGCACCAAACGGTGATACTTGGTGGCGATCCGCAACCGGAACCCATGCGTTTGCCGAAAGGCCGCCGCGGCGGCATCCAGATCGTCCAAAGTGTTCACATCCACCCAGCACCGCGGCACCGCCAGCACCAAATCAGCCTGACCAAACCCAAGGCCCGCCAATTCCTCGACCGTGCGATCCCATTGGCCCAGCTTGTCATGCACCAGATCGGTGCCGGTCACGCCCAGATGAATCCGCCCGGCGGCCAATTCGCGCGGGATTTCCCCGGCGGAGAGCAAGACAAGCTCCACATTCTCAATGCCTTGGACATATCCGGCATATTCCCGTTCCGATCCTGCGCGGCCCAGTTCGATACCGCGCTGACCAAACCAGTCAAACGTCTTGTCCATCAGCCGCCCCTTGGACGGCACACCCAGCTTGAGGCTCATGTCAGCCCCCCCAATTCCACAACCAGACCGGGCCGCACCACGCCCCCCACAGCCGGAATTTCACGGCCCCGCCCCAACTGCCGGGTCAAGGCGTCATAGCGCCCACCAGTGGCCACGGGCGGCAGATCAGGCCGGGTTTCCGCGTAAAATCCAAAAACAAACCCGTCATAATATTCCATGCTGGTGCGCCCATAGCTGGCCTCAAAGTCCAGCTTGGTCACGTCAATGCCACGTTTTTCCAACGCCTCCAGCCGCTCGGCCAAGCGGTCCACGGCGGGCCCGATGGCCGACATGTCCACGGCGATATCACGCAGATGTTCCAACGCATTGTCCGAGGTTTCACGCACCGACAAAATCGCATCAATCAAAGCCACCTCGTTTTCCGAGATCGGATCGCTTGCCGCGTCTTCTTGCAAGGCTTTAATGCGGCTTAGAATTTCCGCCTCGCGCCGCATCCCGATCATCGGGGCAACCCCGGCCAACGGGTCGGCCATCGCCAACAGGGCGGCGCGGCTTTCGGGCATGGGCACCCGCCCCGAGAAACGATCCATCAGCGTCCGAAACCGGCGTGGCCGCCAGATGTGGCGGCGCAGCGCGTTCTTGCGCCGCGCGGTCGTGCGCAACCCGTCCACTGCGGCCATCAAGATGCCTATATCGCCCGTGGCCGCGCGCAAGCCCAAAGGGTTTAGCGTATTGTAAAGCAATGAAAAAACCCGCGCATCGGCGGCCTGTGGCGCGGCCCGGTCAAACAGTTCGAACCCCACCTGCATATATTCATTGGCGCGATCGGGGTCGTCCTCTTGGCGGCGAAACACTTCGCCGGAATAGGTGTAACAGGCCGGTTCCGCGCCGTGTTCCATGTGCATCTGCACCACCGGCACGGTGAAATCCGGGCGCAGCATTTGTTCGCCGCGCAAGGCATCCGACGTGATATAAGCCCGCGCCCGGATATCTTCGCCGTAAAGGTCCAGCAACACTTCGGCAGGTTGGAGCACAGCGGTTTCCACCGGCTGCGCGCCCTCGGCCTCGAACGTGGCGCGCAGGCGCGCGGCTTCGGCACGGATAGCGGCGCGGTCGGTCATTGGCCCTGCCCGTCTATGATCTCGCGCACCTTGGCCACCAGATCGGCGCGCGGCACCTCGAACTGGCTGGGGCGCTCTTTCCATTCTTCCAGCGTTGCGTTTTCAGCAATCTTGGCGCCAAGGATCAGATCTTTGATCTGCACCACGTCGCGATCAAACTCATCGCTGCCCACGATCACCGCAACCGGGCTGCCACGCCGGTCGGCATATTTCATCTGGTTGCCGAAATTCTTGGGATTGCCCAGATACACCTCGGCGCGGATGCCAGCGCGGCGCAGGTCTGCCACCATATCCTGATAGTCGGCCATCCGGTCGCGATCCATCACCGTGACCACCACAGGCCCCGACACGGTGCCGCCAATCCGGCCCTTTTCGCGCAGCGCGGCCAATAGGCGATCCACCCCGATGGACACGCCGGTGGCCGGCACCGACTGCCCTGTGAAGCGCTTGACCAGATCGTCATAACGCCCACCACCCGCAACGCTGCCAAACTGGCGCTTGCGGCCCTTTTCGTCAAAGATTTCAAAGGTCAGTTCAGCCTCGAACACAGGGCCGGTGTAGTAGCCAAGGCCCCGCACGACAGAGGGGTCGATTACGATGCGATCCGGGCCGTAGCCTTGGGCGGCCAACAAATTAGAAATGGTTTCAAGCTCTTGCACACCTTCAAGGCCCACAACGCTGTCCCCCACCGCAGCCCGAAGATTGTCCAGCGTTTGCGCCGCGCTTTCGCTTTTCGAGGTCAGGAAGGCCAAAACCGGCCCAGCCTGTTCGTCGCTCAGGCCGACGCCGTCGATATACGCCCCCGAGGCATCCAGCCGCCCTTTGCCCAGCAATTCGCGCACACCAGATTCGCCGACCTTGTCGAACTTGTCGATGGTGCGCAGCACCGCGTCGCGTGCCTCGCCTTCATCAAGGCCCATGACCTCCAACACACCGTTCAGCACCTTCCGGTTATTCACCCGCACGATGTAATCCCCGCGCGGGATGCCCACCTGTTCCAGCGTGTCGGCCAGCATGGCGCAAATCTCGGCGTCGGCGGCCACAGACGGCGCACCCACGGTATCGGCGTCGCATTGATAAAACTGCCGATAGCGCCCCGGCCCCGGCTTCTCATTCCGCCAGACCGGCCCCATGGCATAGCGGCGGTAGGGTGTCGGCAGATCGTTGCGGTGTTGGGCATAAACCCGCGCCAAGGGTGCGGTAAGATCATAGCGCAGCGCCAGCCAATCGCCGTGCTTGCCGCCCTCGGCATCCTCTTGCCACGCAAAAACGCCCTCGTTCGGGCGGTCCACATCGGGCAAAAACTTGCCCAGCGCCTCAACCGTTTCGACCGCGCTGCTTTCCAACGCCTCAAAGCCATAGAGGTGATAAACCTCCGCGATTTTTTGCAGCATTTCGGCGCGTTCGGTCACTTCCGCGCCAAAATAGTCGCGAAAGCCCTTGGGCGTTTCGGCCTTGGGGCGGGGCTGTTTTTTCTGCTTGGCCATTGTTGGGGTCCACCGCGTGTGCTGTTTGTCGCAGCGTCTAGCGGATGGGGCGCGCGGGGGCAAGCTGTGGGACGGGATCGGCGATTGACGAAAGCCACGCAAACCCGCTAGATCGCCACATGGACGCCCTTGAAGAACAGATTGCCCACCTGACCCGGACCGTCGATGACCTGTCCGAGGTTGTCACGCGCCAAGAGCGCGAGATCGCCCTTTTGACACACCGGGTGCAACTGCTGCTGGAGCGCGAGGCCGAGCGCGAACAAGATCAGGGCGGCAGCATCGCCTTGGGCGATCAACCGCCACCGCATTGGTAAAGCAGTGCCCCCAAAAGGGCAGAGCGGGGCGTGTTACGGGCCATAGCTGGCATTGACTATGGGCTATTGCGCTTCATTACCATCGACGGCCCCCTGCACAAAGCGCAGCAAACGCCGCAACGCTGCGCGGCTTGGTTCGTCTGCGGTCAGTTCAAGCTTGCCGTGCATCATGCTTTGCGACGTCAACAAACGCATGCGCGGCCCAAGTTTTTCCTGCAACATCTCAACCCCGCGAATTGAGACACGTTTATCGTCGGGATTATGCAGCGCCATGATCGGACAGGCGAGATCAGGCTGGACCAGATGAGGAAAATCATAGCCCCCTGACACAACGAACGCGCCATGCAACGGATTGCGCGCCAAACCAAGTGCAGGCGCTGTGAATAGCAGGTTCAGCGCCAGTATGCCCCCGGCTGACACACCAGCGACAATCCGTTTGTCTGACCAACCAAAAACGCTGCTTTGCTGGGCCGCCCACGCCAGAAGGGCCACGCCATCTTCTGTGGCTGCCAAAGACCGCTCTTGCGATAGGCCGGGGCGGATCAGCCTTTGCCGGCCCGCCAAATGGTCTGCGACTTGTGGCTGAACTGTCGGGGACAAATCATCGAACGTGGCGTGCAGGCGATACCCCCCAGAAATCACCGCGATCCCATGCGGTGCCAAGTATCTGCCCACGCGCTGACAAATACGCTGGTTATGGCTTCCAAATTTGAATGCACCACCATGAAACCAGATTAACACGGGTGGTGGCACCGTGGAATTGCGCGGCAAATAGATGGAACAATGCAGCGCCTTCGGCTCGTCGCGCAAGCGCGTTGCAGCGTAGGGAATATCCTCATAAACAACGAAGCTATCGTTACTTTCCGAGGGTTTGGGCACAGCAGACACTAAATTTCCTCGACAGTCAAAACCCCGCTCAGGCTTTTGATCGCGCCTTTGATTTGTGGCGTCACCGGATAATCTTCGCCCGCGTCGATTTCGACCTCGCCGGGCAGACCGCTGCCCATCAGGCAAAAGCGGATCGGCCCGCGCCCACCGGATTTGGCCGCTTGCGCCGCACCTTGCAGAACCGAGGCCACCGACGGTATGACCGTTTCCGTTTCGACAAAAATACGCAACCCGATCGCGCCAGCATCCGCCACGACCCCGTCGATCGGCTGCACCGAACGGCCCAGCAATTTCAACTGATCGCTTTCCATCGTCGCCTCGGCGGTCAGAACCACCTGCGTTCCGGTCTCAAGATACTCGCGCGATTTTTCCAGCGTTTCGGAAAACAGCGTCACCTCGTAACCGCCTGTCGTGTCGGACAATTGCGCAAAGGCAAATCGGTTGCCACGCGCTGATTTGCGTTCTTGCCGTCCGGCGACGACGCCCGCCATCTTGACCAGCACCGCGCCCTTTTGTTCGGCCAACGCTGTCACCTCGTCCAGCGTTTTGACATCCTGACGTTTCAGCGCGCCCATATAATCATCCAGCGGGTGACCAGACAGGTAAAACCCAATCGCCTTGAATTCTTCGGTCAGGCGTTCGGCGGGCAACCAATCTTCCACCGGGGACAGGCGCGGTTCGGGCAAATCATCGCCCGCCTCCCCGAACAAGGAGACCTGATTGGAGTTTTTCTGATCATGGATCGCCGCCGAATAATTCATCAGCGCCTCAACGCTGTCGAACACGCGGCGGCGGTTGCGATCAAGCTCGTCAAACGCCCCGGCGCGGGCCAGCATTTCCAGCGGGCGTTTGCCGATCCTCTTCAAATCAACCCTACGGGCGAAATCATAAAGCGTGGCAAAAGGTTTGTCGCCGCGCCCCTCGACGATCAGGCGCATCGCTTCGACGCCCACGTTTTTGAGCGCGCCAAGCGCATAATGCAACACCCCGCCGCGCACCTGAAACACCGCGTCCGAGCGGTTTACGCAAGGCGGCGCATAGGGCAGTTTCAGGCCTTTTTTGACCTCTTGAAAATAGACGGCCAGCTTGTCTGTCAGGTGAATATCGCAGTTCATCACCCCGGCCATGAACTCCACCGGGTGATTGGCCTTGAGCCATGCGGTTTGATAGGAAACGACCGCATAGGCCGCCGCGTGCGATTTGTTGAAGCCGTAGTTGGCGAATTTTTCCAGCAGGTCAAAGACCTCTTTCGCCTTGGCCTCGTCCACGCCGTTATCCATCGCGCCCTTGGTAAACTTGGGCCGCTCGGCGTCCATCGCCTCTTTGATCTTTTTACCCATGGCCCGGCGCAGCAAGTCGGCACCGCCAAGGCTATAGCCTGCCATGACCTGCGCGATCTGCATCACCTGTTCCTGATAGACGATGATGCCTTGGGTTTCCTCAAGGATATAATCAATCAGCGGATGCACCGATGAAATTTCGCGCTGGCCGTTCTTGACCTCGCAATAGGTGGGGATGTTTTCCATCGGCCCCGGACGATACAGCGCCACAAGGGCCACGATATCCTCGATACAGGTGGGCCGCATACGCTTGAGCGCATCCATCATGCCCGAGCTTTCAACCTGAAACACCGCAACCGTTTTGGCCCGCGCATAAAGCTGATAAGTCTTTTCGTCATCCAGCGGGATTTGCCCGATATCGTTTTCGGCCCCCTCGAACGGCTCGTAAATCGTGCTGCCATCTTGTGCGATGTGCAAATCGCGCCCCTCGGCATGGATTTGTTCAATGGCGTTTTGAATGACCGTCAGGGTTTTCAGGCCCAGAAAGTCGAACTTCACAAGGCCCGCCTGTTCCACCCATTTCATGTTGAACTGCGTGGCGGGCATATCTGACCGCGGGTCTTGATACAGCGGCACCAACGCATCCAGTGGCCTGTCGCCGATCACCACCCCGGCCGCGTGGGTCGAGGCATTGCGCAGCAGCCCTTCGACCTTCATGCCGTAATTCAGCAAGCGGTCCACCACCTCTTCGTCACGCGCGGCCTGCCGCAAGCGATCTTCCTGTTGCAGCGCCTGCGAGATCGAAACAGGTTTGACCCCTTCCACCGGGATCATCTTGGACAGCTTATCAACCTGCCCATAGGGCATTTGCAGCACCCGCCCAAGATCGCGCACCGCCGCCTTGGACAACAGCGCGCCAAAGGTGATGATCTGCCCCACCTTGTCGCGCCCGTATTTTTGCTGAACGTATTGAATCACCTCTTCGCGGCGATCCATGCAAAAGTCGATGTCGAAATCGGGCATGCTGACCCGCTCGGGGTTCAAAAACCGCTCGAACAGCAGGGAATAGCGCAACGGGTCAAGGTCGGTGATGGTGAGGGCATAGGCCACAAGGCTACCCGCCCCCGAGCCCCGTCCCGGCCCCACCGGAATATCATGATCCTTGGCCCATTTGATAAAGTCGGCCACGATCAGGAAATAGCCCGGAAAGCCCATCCCCTCGATGATACCCAGCTCGAACTCCAGCCGCTTTTCGTAATCCTCCACCGGGGCCGCATGCGGAATCACCGCCAGACGCGCCTGCAAGCCTGCCTTGGCCTGACGGCGCAGCTCGTCAACCTCGTCATCGGCGAACTTGGGCAGGATCGGGTCACGCTTGTAACAACCAAAGGCGCAGCGCTTGGCAATTTCGACCGTGTTTTCCAACGCCTCGGGCAAATCAGCAAACAGTGTCGCCATTTCCTGCGGCGTCTTGAAATAATGCTGCGCGGTCAGGCGGCGGCGCGGGTCCGCCTGATCCACATAAGCCCCGTCAGCCACGCACAGCATGGCATCATGCGCCTCGTACATATCGGATGTAGGGAAGTAGACATCGTTTGTGGCCACCAGCGGAATGTCCATCGCATAGGCCATTTCGACAAACCCGCGCTCGGTCTGGCGCTCGGCCTCGGGCGCGCCGCTTTCGCCGGGGTGGCGCTGCAATTCCATATACAGGCGGTCGCCATAGGCGCTGTGCAGCCGCTCAACCAGAGTTTGCGCCGCCGGGCGGTGGCCGCCGCGCAACAGACGCCCCAGGGGCCCATCGGGGCCACCAGTCAGGCAGATAACCCCCCCGGCATGGCGCTCCAAATCCTCAGGCGTGACATGCGGCAATTGACCGTCCCCGCGCAAATACAGGCACGAGTTCAGCTTCATCAGGTTTTCATAGCCGCGCTCGTTCTGGGCCAGCAGAACCACTGGCGCGGGGGGCTTGGGCCGCTCTCCGGGCTGCGTCTGCACATATTCTAAATCAACCTGACACCCCATGATGGGCTGCAATCCCGCCGCCTGCGCCGTCACGGAAAACTCCAGTGCCGCGAACATGTTGTTGGTGTCAGTGACCGCCACGGCAGGCATGCCCGCCGCTTCGCACAAACCGGGCAATTTTTTCAGCCGCACAGCCCCTTCCAGCAAGGAGTACTCGGTATGGACGCGCAAATGAATGAATCGGGGATCGCTGCTCATGCTCGATACAGTAACCGCAGGCGCGCCGCTGCGGAAGAGACGGCGCGCGTGGTTTTGGCATATTCTGCTTAACCGGGCGGCACCTGCCGTTTTACCGCCCGCAAAAGCCCCGCCCCCCATTGCCCCCCATGCCGTGCCTGCGCTAGTCAGTGACATCAACCGCATTTCGCGCCATCAGGGGATCGCCGCGTGACCGACGCCTTGCTTACCATCTCGGGATTGACCAAGGCCTATCCCGGCGTCAAAGCCAATGACGACGTGTCGTTCGATATCGCACCGGGCGAGGTGCATGCGCTTTTGGGCGAAAACGGCGCTGGCAAATCCACCTTGGTCAAGATGATCTACGGGCTGGTCAAACCCGACAGCGGCCAGATGATCCTACGCGGCAAATCCTACACCCCGTCCGAGCCACGCGCGGCGCGGGCGGCAGGCGTGGCGATGGTGTTTCAGCATTTTTCGCTATTTGACGCGCTCAGCGTGTCGGAAAACATCGCCCTTGGCATGGAATCGCCGCCGCCGATGCGCGATCTGGCCCGCCGCATCCGCGAGGTCAGCGAAACCTACGGCCTGCCACTGGACCCGCACCGCGCCGTCGGCGATCTGTCGGCGGGCGAACGCCAGCGGGTCGAAATCGTCCGCTGCCTGCTGCAAGAACCGCAGCTTTTGATCATGGACGAGCCAACCAGCGTGCTGACCCCGCAAGAGGTGGACATCCTGTTCAAGACCCTGCGCAAACTGACGTCCGAGGGCGTAGCGATCCTGTATATCTCGCACAAGCTGGAAGAAATCCGCGCCCTGTGCGACCGCGCCACGATCCTGCGGCACGGGCGCAATGTTGGCACCTGCATTCCGGCTGACACCTCGGCCCGCGACATGGCCCAGATCATGGTGGGCGCCAGTTTCGCCGCCCCCGCCAAAGCGCGCCACACCGCGTGTGATCAGGTGGCGCTGGACGTCTCAGGGCTGTCGGCGGCCTCGCCAAGCCCTTTTGGAACCTCACTCAAGAACATTCACCTGACCGTCGCGCGTGGCGAAATTCTGGGCATCGGTGGGGTGGCCGGTAACGGACAGGACGAATTGCTGGCCGCCCTGTCGGGCGAGTTACGCAGCGCGCCGGGGGCCATACGGCTGAACGGCCAAGCCATCGGGCGGCTCTCGCCCACGGACCGCCGCCGCCTTGGCCTGCTGGCCGCCCCCGAAGAACGTCTGGGCCACGCCGCCGCCCCCAATCTCAGCCTGACCGAAAACGCTTTGCTGACCGGGGCACAACGGCGGGGCTTGCTGGCGCGGGGCTTTATCCGCTGGCCCGCGACCCGCGATTTCGCGCAAACAATCATCGATCGCTTCGATGTCCGCACCCCCGGCCCCGACACCGCCGCGCGCGCCCTGTCCGGCGGCAACCTGCAAAAATTCGTGATTGGCCGCGAAGTGCTGCAAAATCCCGAGGTTTTGATCGTCAATCAACCCACCTGGGGCGTCGATGCCGCCGCCGCCGCCGCGATCCGACAGGCGCTTCTGGATCTGGCCGCTGGCGGCACCGCGATCCTGTGCATCAGCCAAGACCTTGACGAATTGCTGGAAATCTCCGACCGCTTCGGCGCGCTGAACGAAGGCCGCGTGTCCGATATTCGCACCACCGCCGACCTGAGCCTCGATCAGATCGGGCTGATGATGGGCGGCGCGCATGGCATGGAGGTGGCCCATGTCTGACACATCACACTCCATCCACCCTTCATTGTTCCCAAAATACTCCGGGGGAGTCGCGCCGCGCGCGACGGGGGCAGCGCCCCCCTACCCCACCAGCCAAAACCGGGCCCGCCTGTCATGAAGCTGCACCTGGAAAAACGCCCCCAGCCCTCGCGCCGCTGGGTCTATCTGTCGCCTCTTCTGGCGGTCGTCATCACCATGCTGGTCGGCGGCGCGCTGTTCGCCGCGCTTGGCAAAAACCCGGTCGAAGCCATCGCCACCATTTTCTGGGAGCCGCTGTTTGGGGAGTTTGCCTTCTATTACCGCCCTCAGCTTCTGGTGAAAGGCGCGCCGCTGATCCTGATCGCCATCGGCCTCAGCCTTGGGTTTCGGGCGGGTGTCTGGAACATTGGGGCCGAAGGGCAATATATCATCGGGGCCTTGTCAGGCGCGGCCGTGGCGCTGGCCTTCTATCCTCTGGACACATGGGTCGTTTTCCCGCTGATGGTTCTGGCCGGGGCACTGGGGGGCTGGGCATGGGGGATGATCCCGGCCTTGCTCAAACTGCGCTTTGGCACAAATGAAATCCTTGTCTCGCTGATGCTGGTTTATGTGGCCGAGCAATTGCTGGCCGCGATGGCGCTTGGGCCGATGAAAAACCCCGACGGCATGGGCTTTCCCGGCAGCCGCAACCTTCAGGAGTATCCGGCGGCCCACAATGCCGATCTGATCACCGGCAGCGGGCTGCATTGGGGCGTGGTTGCGGCGCTGATTGCGGTGATCGCGGCCTATATCCTGCTGGGGCGGCATGTTCTGGGCTACCAAATCCGGCTGAGCGGCGAAGCCCCTCGCGCCGCGCGCTTTGCTGGGGTCAGGCCGGGGCTGTTGACCGTGTTCTGCCTTGGAACCTCGGGCGCTTTGGCCGGGCTTGCGGGCATGTTCGAGGTCTCGGGCCCCGCCGGGCAGGTCAGTATTGATTTCAACGTGGGCTACGGCTTTACCGCGATTATCGTTGCGTTTCTGGGCCGGTTGCATCCTGTGGGCATCGCGCTGGCCGGGCTGTTGATGGCGCTGACCTATATCGGCGGTGAAATCGCGCAGGGCAATCTGGGGCTGCCCGCCGCCGCCATCCAGATGTTTCAAGGGATGCTACTGTTTTTCCTTTTGGCGGTGGATGTCCTGACCAATTATCGCCTGCGCCTGTCGCGCCGTCCGGAGGCCGTGTGATGGATCTGTCCTCGATCAACCCGATCCTGTTGCTGGCCTCGATCATGGCCGCCTCCACCCCGATCCTGCTGGCCGCGAT
>DATFJQ010000073.1:0-3134 GCA_035269125.1 Roseovarius sp. | reverse complement strand
CGTCTGATCGTCACCACCGATCACGATCGCGCCGTCTTCGTTCACGACAGGCTCGATCCGGGCGGGCCCAGCAGGAAGGCCGCCGCCAACACCGCTGCCGTCACCGCCACCATTACCGGCCAACAAAGACGTCGCCGCAAGACCCGCCGCGCCGACACCCGCCGCGCCCAGAAGGCCCGAGCCGCCCAAACCAAGCAGCCCCGCGCCCAGCATCGACACCTCTTCGCCGCCCGCTGCGCCAGCCAGCCCGGCCACTTCGCTACCGCCAAGGAAAATCAAATCGTCCGATGGGCTCCACTTGCCCCACATCTCGGTCGGGCCGTATTGCGCATAAAGCGCACCCTCGGCCCCCTCAACCAAGGTCACCTCGTTGAGATACCCATCGGCACTTATGAACAAACGACTATCCGCCGCGCCATCGGCCCCGAAATACCCCTCAAGCACGATAACGCGACCATCGGCCAACGACAGGATCAGGTTGCCGCCGTCCCGTTGATAGCCCTGGATATCAATTTGCCTGAGATTAAGAGAGATTTCCTGCCCATTCGCCGCAGGAATTACCGTAACGTCGCCCCCGTCAGAGATGGACCCACGATACACACTGCCCGCGTCAGCGCGGGCCACATACTCAATAGACTTCATTACATTCACCGCTCTACCTCGACCCGCAGCGCCTCGTTTGATGGGCTCTGCATTTGGTCCACTATCTTTTGATACCGCGAAATCACCACAATCGCTAGGGGTTTTTGTCGCGAAACCGCAAAATCCGCCCTCACGGGCCATATTTTGGCCATTTTTTCGCAAAACCCGGAAATCGTGAGTCTTTTGTGCAACATGAACCCCAAGCAGGCACAAACAGTCGGTTCCAGACCTATCCACCGCCATAGCCGATAAATACGGCTTGACGGGGCGCAATCGGGGCAACAAAGTCGCGCAAACCTTCGACCTGATCCTGAGGCTGTCGTGACCACACAACTTGCTGATACCGTTGCACTTCTTGGAGACTTGATCGCCTTTCCGACGGTCTCGCAGGTCAGCAATCTAGACATGATCGCCTATCTCGCACACCGGCTTGAGGCGGAAGGTGCGCGGGTAGACATTTTCCACGACGAAATCGGCCACAAAGCCAATCTTTTCGCCACCATAGGGCCGGACACCGACGGCGGCATCGTATTGTCGGGCCATTCCGACGTGGTTCCCGTGGATGAACAGGACTGGGCCAGCTACCCGTTTGAAATGACCGAGGATCAAGGTCTTTTATACGGGCGCGGTACCTGTGACATGAAAGGCTTTATCGCTGCTGCCGTCGCCATGGCCCCCTATTTTGCCGAACGTGTGCGCGACCGCCCAGTGCATTTCGCCTTTACCTATGACGAAGAGGTTGGATGCTTCGGCGCGCAGGCCCTTGTGGACAGCCTGAAACACAAAGGCATCCGGCCCGGCGTGGCAATCATCGGCGAGCCGACGATGATGCGGATCATCGAAGGCCACAAAGGCTGCTATGAATATACCACGCATTTTCATGGACTTGCCGGTCATGGCTCATCGCCGGACCGGGGCGTGAATGCGGTTGAATATGCCGCCCGATACGTCAATCGCCTGCTGGAGTTAAAAGACGCGCTGCGCGCCCGCGCCCCCGCTGGAAGCCGCTTTGACCCCCCGTGGACAACCATCAACACCGGCAGCCTCAGCGGCGGGGTGGCGCATAACGTGATCGCCTCGATTGCCAAGCTGGAATGGGAGATGCGGCCCGTGCAGTCAGCCGACGCGCAGTTTGTCAAAGATGAGTTGTCGCGCTATTGCGCCGAGGAATTGCTACCGTCGATGCGGGCGATCTGCCCTGATGCCGAGATCACGACCGAAGTGATCGGCGAGGTGGATGGGCTGGAACCCGCGGATGAAAACGAAGCCAAACAGATCATGATGGAATTGACCGGGGCCAACACCGCAGACGTGGTGCCCTTTGGCACCGAAGCCGGAATATTTCAGCAATACGGCATGTCGGCGGTGGTCTGTGGTCCGGGCTCGATTGATCAAGCGCACAAACCCGATGAATATGTCTCGATTGACCAGCTACAGCAATGCGTCGATATGCTGGGCCGCCTTGGTGATCGGCTGGAACAGTAATTTCATTCAATAGCAGTGGCTTGTGTGACCACGCTGAAATCAGGTTTTAACAAATGTCAGGTAATGCGGCGTGCGGCCTTCGCGCAGCGCCTTCTCCTCGTAACGTGTTGAAATCCAATCGCTCCACGGCGCGCGCCAGTCAGCAGGCCGTTCGGCCAGCCACTCGAAACCGTGACGCGGAACCTGTTCCAAGGTTTGGCGGACATAGTCGGGAATATCCGTCGCCACACGGAAAACAGCACCAGGCTTCAGAACCCTGGCCAATGGCTCCAAATGCTCGGGCGTGACGAACCGGCGCCTGTGATGGCGCTTTTTCGGCCAAGGGTCAGGATACAGAAGGAAAGCACGCGAAATGCTGTTTTCGGGCAGGACATCAAACATATCGCGGACATCGCCGGGATGAACGGCTATGTTCTGCGCGCCAGCGTCCCGAATTTTGCCCAACAGCATGGCGACGCCATTGATATACGGCTCGCATCCGATGATCCCAACATCGGGGTTCTGCACAGCTTGATGCACCATATGTTCGCCGCCACCAAACCCAATCTCAAGCCAGACATCGCGATCCCCGAAAAGAGATTTCAGATCAATCGGTTTGCGGTCGGGGTTCACGTCCCAACCGACCGACCCAGGCGACAGGTTTTCAAGGTCTTGATCAAGATAGGCCTCTTGCGACTTGCGCAGGCCCTTGCCCTTGAAACGGCCATAAAAATTGCGCCATGGGGCGCCGGAGGGATGTTTGTCTTGGGTCATGAGATGTGTGCGAACCAGACGAAAAAGACGAGGATTTTGCCCGACGCCTGAAGGATAAACGGGGGATACGCCCAAGATGGACGCAGCCCCCTGTTCCCGTTCAGGATCAGACGGATTTCTTCAGCGTGTCGATCAGATCGGTTTTTTCCCAGCTGAACCCGCCATCGGCCTCGGGCGCGCGCCCGAAATGGCCATAGGCCGCCGTCCGCTGGTAGATCGGTTTATTGAGGTCCAGATGTTCACGAATGCCGCGC
>DATFJQ010000072.1:0-3477 GCA_035269125.1 Roseovarius sp. | reverse complement strand
CAATAGGCCGCGCAGGGCAGCAGGCGCTTTTGATCTTTCAAGTAGGATTCAGCCATTTCAATCGCCGAAGTGGCCGGCGCGTAGAAGGCCGAGCCGGTTTTCAGCAGGCCGACGATTTCGGCACCGCCGTCACGGGTGCGCTGAACGATCGCGTCCAGTTTGTCTTGCGTGGTCCAGCCCATTTTCACCAGATCGGGCAGCGGGATGCCTGCAACGGTAGAGTAGCGGGTCAGCGGAACCATCGTATCCCCGTGACCGCCCAGAACGAACGCGGTGACGTCTTTCATCGACACGTCGAATTCAAGGCTAAGGAAGTGGCGGAAGCGCGCGCTGTCCAGAACACCGGCCATGCCGCAGACCTTTTCAGCAGGCAGGCCCGAGAATTTCTGCAACGCCCACACCATCGCGTCCAGCGGGTTGGTGATGCAGATCACAAAGGCGTTCGGCGCGTTGTCGCGGATGCCTTCGCCCACGGCTTTCATAACCTTCAGGTTGATGCCCAGCAGGTCATCGCGGCTCATGCCCGGCTTGCGGGGCACACCGGCGGTCACGATGCAGACATCGGCCCCGGCGATATCGGCATAGTCCTGCGTGCCTTTCAGGCGTGCGTCAAACCCTTCGGAGGGGCCGGATTCAGCAATATCAAGCGCCTTGCCTTCGGGGGTGCCTTCGGCAATGTCGAACAGGACGACGTCGCCCAGTTCCTTCATGGCGGCGAGGTGAGCAAGCGTGCCGCCGATCTGTCCTGCGCCGATGAGGGCTATCTTGGGTCTGGCCATTGGATGTATCTCCGGTCGGTTGGAATTTTCGCGCTTGGCGTAGTCCCAAAATGCCGCACACGCAAGGGTGCTGCGATGCAGCGCTGGCGTGACATCGTTCTGGCATCTGGACATGACGCGCGCTAACACGTCGTGGAAACAGGGAGTTAGAGCCAATTGCGATGATCTTGCCAGACCCGACAGTTTTTGCCGTGGCGCTGCCCGCAGTGATCTTTGCGGGTATCTCAAAGGGTGGTTTCGGGTCGGGCGCGGCCTTTGCCAGTGCCTCGATTCTGGCGCTGGTGATCGAGCCGGGGCAGGCCTTGGGTATCATGTTGCCGCTGTTGATGCTGATCGACGTGTCCACCCTGCGGCCCTATTGGCGGCGCTGGAACTGGCGCGATGCGCGGCGGCTGTTGCTGGGCTGTGTGCCGGGTGTCGCCTTGGGCGGGCTGTTATACAGGGTTGCTGAACCGGATGTGTTTCGCCTGCTGATCGGCGGGATTTGTCTGGCCTTTATCGGCTGGCGGGCGGCGCTGCGGGCCGGTGTTGTGCGGTTGTCTGCGCAGCCTTTGCCGGGATGGGCTGGGGGGCTGGCCGGGACGGTGGCAGGCTTTACCAGCTTTGTCAGCCATGCGGGCGGACCGCCTGCTGCCGTTTATCTGCTGTCTCAGCGGCTGGACAAGACGACGTTCCAAGCGACCACAGTCATCGTGTTCTGGGTGCTGAACATGATGAAGTTTTTCCCTTATGCGTTTCTGGGCATTTTTACCTTGGAAACCTTGTTCCTCGACCTGCTGTTGGCACCCTTTGCGGTGTTCGGTGCGTGGCTGGGTGTTCGGGCGCACCGCGTTGTGCCCGAGCTCCTGTTTTTCGCTATTACATACGTTTTATTGGCCGTGACAGGGACCAAGTTGATCTGGGACGCCCTGACGTGAATTTCGCCGCGCAATGGCATTTTCTGCGCTGCGGCGACAAAACACTTGAACTTTTCGGCTAAAAAATGGCATTCCGGCGCAAGTTTATTTCAGCACGACACGGGAGACGCTGCCAAATGGATACCGCTACACGGCCTTTTCGCTCGGTCCTTTATATCCCCGGCTCCAAGGACCGGGCCTTGGACAAGGCGCGCACGTTGTCCTGTGACGCCATTATTTTCGACCTTGAGGATGCCGTTTCACCCGAAGCCAAGGCAGAGGCGCGCGAAACGCTGGCCAGTGCCTTGAAAGAGGGTGGATATGGCAAGCGTTCGAAAATCGTGCGGATCAACGCGCTGACCACCGAATGGGGCCTTGAGGACGTGCGCGCGCTGCGCGACGCCGGCGCTGATGCCATTCTGCTGCCCAAGGTCAACACCCCATCGGATGTGGACAATCTGGCTGATATGCTGGGCCCAGACATGCCGATCTGGGTGATGATGGAAACCCCTGTCAGCGTGTTCAACGCCCGCGAAATCGCCGCTCATGCGCAGGTGGCGGGGTTGGTCGCTGGCACCAATGACCTTACCAAGGATTTGGGCTGTCGCACCCGCGCGGATCGTTTGCCGCTGATGACCTCTTTGCAGATGATCGTCATGGCGGCGCGTGCCGCCCGTGGCGTCGTGGCGATTGACGGGGTGTATAATCGATTCCGCGATGGTGACGGGCTGAAGGCCGAATGTGAGCAGGGCCGTGACCTGGGCTTTGACGGCAAGACACTGATCCACCCGGCGCAGATTGACGTGACAAACACCGCCTTTGCGCCCACACAGTCGGAAATCGATCTGGCGCAACGTCAGATCGCAGCGTTTGAGGAAAGCCACGCCGCAGGGCAGGGCGTGGCCGTGGTGGATGGGCAGATTGTCGAAAATCTGCATATTGTCGCGGCGCAACGTGTATTGGCCAAGGCCGAAGCAATCAAGGACATGGTAGCGGAGTAAACGACAATGGCATATCTAATTCTGGGCCTGATCCTGTGGAGCGCAGGCCACTTCTTTAAGCGTGTCGCGCCCGACATGCGCGCCGGTATGGGCACTGCGGGCAAGGGCGTTGCGGCGCTGATTATTCTGGCCGGTGTGGTGCTGATGGTGATCGGCTATCGCGCGGCGGATGGCGCAGTGTTCTGGGGCCGTCACCCGGCTACGGTGGGTATCAACAACCTTCTGATGCTTTTGTCGGTCTACATGTTCGCGGCGTCGGGCATGAAAACCGCGTTGGCGCGCAAGATGCGTCACCCGATGCTGGGCGCTGTCAAGGTTTGGGCTTTGGCGCATTTGCTGGTGAACGGCGATGTGGCGTCTTTCGTGCTGTTCGGTGGTCTGCTGGCATGGGCCGTGGTCGAGATGATCGTCATCAACCGTGCCCAACCCGATTGGACACCACCCGCCCCGGCCCCCAAACGCAAAGAAGTGATCGCGGTCGTGGCCTCGGTCGTGCTGTATTTGGTGATCGTCGCGGCGCATTACTATTTCGGCTATCCGGCGTTCGGGTGATCCGAAATGCAGCTGTATCGTTTCCTGTCGGCCGATGACACATCAGCGTTTTGTCACAAGGTGACCGACGCGCTGAACAAAGGGTGGGTGCTGCATGGCAGCCCCACCTACGCCTTTGACCACGCCAATGGCGTCATGCGCTGCGGTCAGGCCGTGGTGAAAGAGGTGGACGGCACCTATACCCCCGATCTCAAACTGGGAGAGCAGTAATCATGGCCAAGACAAATCCGGGCCGGTTTTTCGAGGATT
>DATFJQ010000071.1:0-29236 GCA_035269125.1 Roseovarius sp. | reverse complement strand
TGGCGGTGGATGTCCTGACCAATTATCGCCTGCGCCTGTCGCGCCGTCCGGAGGCCGTGTGATGGATCTGTCCTCGATCAACCCGATCCTGTTGCTGGCCTCGATCATGGCCGCCTCCACCCCGATCCTGCTGGCCGCGATTGGCGAGTTAATCGTCGAACGTTCGGGCGTTCTGAACCTTGGGGTCGAAGGCATGATGATCACCGGCGCGATTTGCGGTTTCGCGATTGCCGTTGGCACCGGCTCTCCGGCAATCGGATTTGTCGGCGGCGCGTTGGGTGGCGCGGGGCTGTCGCTTTTGTTTGCGGCGCTGACACAGGTGGCGCTGGCCAATCAGGTTGCCTCGGGGCTGGCGCTGACGCTGTTCGGGCTGGGCCTTAGCTCTTTGCTGGGGCAGGGCTATGTCGGGATCAAACCGCCCCCCACACCGCGCCTTGATATTCCGGTCTTGGGCGACATCCCGGTGCTTGGGCCTATCCTGTTTTCCCATGATCTGATGGTCTACGTGGCGCTGGTGCTGGTCGCCGGAGTCTGGGCCATGCTGAAATACAGCCGCGCGGGCCTGATCCTGCGGGCGGTAGGCGAAAACCACGATGCCGCCCACGCGCTTGGCTACAAGGTGGTGCGCGTGCGGATCATGGCGATTGCTTTTGGCGGCGCATGCGCGGGCCTTGGCGGGGCCTATCTCAGCCTTGTGCGCGTGCCGCAATGGACCGAAGGCATGACCGCCGGGATCGGCTGGATCGCGCTGGCGCTGGTGGTGTTCGCCAGCTGGAAGGCGGGCCGTGTCCTGCTGGGCGCGTGGCTGTTTGGCGGGGTCAGCGTATTGCAACTGAACCTGCAAGCCGCCGGAGTGGCCATTCCCGTAGAATATCTGTCGATGTCGCCCTATCTGATCACCATCCTTGTTTTGGTTATCATGTCGGCCGACAAATCCCGCGCGCCTGCCTCGCTGGGCCGCATCTTTCATGCCTCGCAATGAGGCGCTGCCAACCAACCACGGGAGTATCCACACATGACCCTTAAAACCACCCTGACCGGCGCTGTCATGGCGCTTGGCCTTGCCGTTTCAGGCGCACAGGCGCAAGACGACAAAACCAAGGTCGGCTTCATCTATGTCGGCCCCATCGGCGATGGCGGCTGGACCTATGAACACGATCAGGGCCGTCTGGCGGTCGAAGAGCATTTCGGCGATCAGGTCGAAACCGTCTATCAAGAAAGCGTGCCCGAAGGTGCCGATGCACAGCGTGCCATCACCCAAATGGCGCTGAACGGGGCCGATCTGATTTTCACCACCTCGTTCGGGTTCATGGATCCGACACTGGCCGTGGCCAAGAAATTTCCCAATGTGAAATTCGAACACGCCACCGGCTATAAAACCGCGCCCAACGTGTCGACCTATTCGGCGCGTTTCTACGAAGGTCGCGCCATTCAGGGCCATATCGCGGGCAATATGACCAAGTCGAATATCGTGGGCTACATCGCCTCGTATCCGATTCCCGAAGTGATCCGCGGTATCAACGCGGCCTTTATCCATGCCCGCAAGGTCAACCCCGATGTCGAGTTCAAAATCATTTGGGCCTACACATGGTTCGACCCCGCAAAAGAGGCCGACGCCGCAACCGCGCTGATCGAACAAGGCGCCGACGTGATCCTTCAGCACACCGATTCCACCGCGCCGCAAGCCGCCGCCGAAAAAGCCGGCGACGTCGTGACCTTTGGGCAAGCGTCGGATATGGCCGAATACAAACCCTTTCCGCGCGTCAGTTCGATCATTGACGATTGGAAACCCTATTACATCGCCCGCACCCAAGCGGTGATCGACGGCACATGGGAAAGCCAGCAGGTCTGGGATGGCATTGGCCCCGGCATGGTCGGCATCGGTGAAATCACCGACGCGGTCCCGGCAGATGTCCGCGACGAGGCGCTGGCCATGAAAGAGGCGATTGCCTCAGGCGCGTATCACCCCTTCACCGGCCCGCTGAAAAAGCAGGACGGCTCGGATTGGCTGGCCGAAGGTGAAACCGCAGATGACGGCACATTGCTAGGCATGGATTTCTATGTCGAAGGCCTTAACGCTGAAATTCCGCAATAAGACCACCCGTCACATAGTCTGGCCCCGGTGCAGCACCGGGGCCTTTCGTATTGGGGCGCAAAGCCAAATCCACCCCTTATCCGGAACCGCCAAAGAGTAGGCCGCACGGTACAGGGTCGCGATCTCGACACTCCGTAGGGTGCGCATTCATGCGCACCTTTGCAGCGAGCCCGCGGCCCTTGATCACGCGCAGGGCGAATGGTGGCTGCGCGCAGGGGGCGGGGTTTGCAAAGTGTGGCCCATTTCCTGACGATGGACCTTCATGTAGCGTGCGGCGAACGATGGCAGTGAACACTAATCGGCCGCTGGAACAAGCCGCGCATCGCCTGACCGTGGGCTGGCGATCCGACCTGCGAGATGCAGAGCTTTATGCCTGCCAAGTCATTGCTTCAGCCAGGCCGCGCACCATGCCCCGCCAAATCGCCAGACCGCGGGACGGTCAGGCGATGCTCGGCGGCCTGCGGCCTTGATTCCGAGCAGGGCATCGAAGGACCGGCTCCAAAGTCCCGCACCTTATCAGTTCTCGACCTGCGCAGCGAAGGCCGGCGCCGCAAGTTTGCATCGAAAACCGTGGGGCCGCTCCGCAGCTGAAACCCGCCCTTTGCCCCGTTAACCTGCAAAAGCCTGTGAAAAATACCAACGTTTTACCAAACCGTAAGAAACAGGTTTTTGCGTTAGAAATGCCACCCTTACCCCTTTGCACGGCCCCCTCTTTCCAAGCCCTCAAAACCGTGTCACTTTCTCGCCATGACCCAGATCACCGCACCTGATGGCACCCCTGTCAGCCGCTTTGCCTTTGGCACCATGCAATTTGGTGGCCGCGCCGATGAGCGCGAAAGCCGCGCCATGTTCGACGCCTGCATTGAGGCTGGCATTACGCATTTCGACACCGCCCATGTCTATACCGACGGCACCGCCGAACAGATGCTGGGCCGCTTTACGGCCCCGATGCGCAACCGGCTGATCATCGCCACCAAGGTGGGCTATACCGGCGGTGCGGGGCGGGCGAACCTGCTGGACCAATTCGACCAGTCACGCAAGCGGCTGGACATGGACCAGGTCGATATCCTGTATCTGCACCGGTTCGATCCCGACACCGACCTGCGTGAAACGCTGGACACCTTCGCCAGCCTGCGCGATCATGGCAAAATCCGACTAATGGGCCTGTCGAATTTCGCCGCGTGGCAAGTGATGAAAGCCGCCTGCATCGGCTCCGAATTTGGCCTGCGCCCCGCTATCCTGCAACCGATGTATAACCTTGTGAAACGACAAGCCGAGGTTGAAATCCTGCCGATGTGCCAAAGCGAAGGCATTGCCGTCGCACCCTATTCACCGTTGGCAGGCGGGTTACTGACCGGAAAATATGCCACAGGTGACAGCGGACGCCTGACCGAGGATGACCGCTATGCCGCCCGCTATGGCCAAGGCTGGATGCACGACACCGCGCGCAGCCTTGCAACACTGGCGGCAGAAGTTCACGCGCATCCGGTGACCTTGGCTGCGGCTTGGGCGGCCCGTCACCCCGCCTGCCCCATGCCGATCCTGTCGGCGCGGTCCGCGCAACAGTTGCAGCCTTCGCTGGATGCGATTGGCTTTGAGATGACCGACGATTTATATGCGCGGCTCTCTGCGCTTAGCCCCGCGCCACCCCCCGCAACTGATCGCCTTGAAGAGGTTTGATATGCGCCGACGTCTTGACTTGCCCGATAGCGGGGCCCCCTCTGACGGGGCCCGCCTGAACGCGCCCTCGGCCGAACGCAACGCCGCGCCCATTCTTGATCTGTTGCGCCACCACGGCCCCGAAACCGGCCGCGTTTTGGAACTGGCCTCAGGCACCGGGCAACATGCCGCTATCTTTGCCGCCGCCCTTCCGGGGCTGGATTGGCAACCCTCCGAGGTCGACCCAGACCGCCGCGCCAGCATCGACGCATGGGCCACCTTCAGCAACGCCGCCAACCTGCGGCCGGCGCTCGACCTTGATGTCACCACCCAAGGCTGGGGCACAGCACAGGCCGGGCAGGACATGATCCTGCTGGTCAACCTTCTGCACTTGATCAGCACGCCCGAGGCGAAAATCGTGATTGCCGAAACCGCTAAGGCCTTGGCACCACAAGGCCGGTTTATTCTGTATGGCCCGTTTCTGCGCGATGGTCAGGCCACATCCGAGGGCGACGCCAGCTTTGACGCCAGCCTGCGCGCCCAAGACCCCGAAATCGGCTACAAGGATGATTTCGACGTCATCGACTGGCTGCACGTGTCAGGGCTGGATTTGGTGGATGTGGTGGAAATGCCCGCCAACAATCTGGCCTTGGTCAGCCAGAAAGTGTTTTAGCCAAAATAAGCGCCCCTGCGAAAACTCTGATCTGTGTCAATGTGTCAGCCTGCGATCATGTTAGGACGACAAAAAACACATATCGGAGATCGAATATGACATGGTCGGACACACTGAACGACACGCGGCAAAACCTGCGCGCGCTGAACAAGGCAATTCCAGAAACCGCACAGGCGTTTGGCGCGCTTGGGAAATCCGTCAAGGAAGGCGGCACGCTGGAGTTCAAAACCAAGGAGTTCGTGGCCCTTGGCATTGCCGTCGCCACCAAATGCGAAGCCTGTATCGCCCTGCATATCGAGGCGCTGATCCGCTGTGGCGCAACCCGCGATGAAATCAGCGATGTTCTGGGCATGTGCCTTCAGATGGGCGGCGGGCCGTCGATGATGTATGCCGCCAAGGCCTTGGCCTGTTTTGACGAATTGAGTGAGCAGGGCTGAATGTCCGCTCTGAGGACGATTTTGAAAGGCACGACTATGAGAAAAAATCTGGTTTTTGCAATCTGCGTCGCCTTACTGACCGGCACAGCGCAGGCGCAAGACAGCGCCCAAGATAAGTTCATGACAAACTGGGATCTGAACGGGGATGGAACAATCCCCTTGGCCGAAGCAGTGGAAATGCGCAAAAACATCTTTGCGGCTTTCGATTCCAATCAGGACGGCGTGCTGAGTGACGAAGAGTACGACACGTTCGACGCGGCACGGGCCAACGACATGGCGTCGGTCGGCGCAGACAGCCGCGCGCGACTTCGCAAGATTGTTGGCGGCTTGTCTCGCAAGGGAACCGATCAGAACGAGGACGGCCGCGTTACCCGCCAAGAGTTTCTGGACAGCACCGCGCAATGGCACGCCGGTATAGACAAGACCGATGACGGCGTCATCACGACCGAAGATTTCGCAACCATGGACTGACCTGATCGCACCCATGCAAGGCAACAGCGGTTTTTCCCCTTACGTCGTGGGCGTTCTTACGCTTTGGTGAGTGTCGGTAAATATAGGGGTATTGTAAATGTCGATCATGAAATTGCTGGAACAAGCTGGTGGCGGTCAGGGTCTTTCGCAACTTGCGGGCCAGTTCGGTCTGGACGAAGGCAAAGCGCAGGAGCTGACCAAGATGTTGGCCCCAGCGATTGGCCAAGCGGCCAAGAAGCGCGCCGAACAAGGCCAAACCGAGACAGTTCTAGGGGCCATGAAGGGCGAGGCGCAGGCAAGTTTCTTTGACGACCCAAGCCAAGCCGCAGCCCCAGAAGCAATGGCGCAGGGCCAATCCTTTCTGGAGCAACTTTTGGGCGACCGCGCCGCCACCGACGGGCTGGCTGCCGAAGCGGCAAACCGCGCAGACGTTGATCAAGACACCGTAGCACAGTTTATGCCCGCATTGGCGGCGATGGCCCAAGGCGGATTGCAAAAGCAGATGCCCGACAGTGCGATCGACGGTATGCTGGGCGGCGCGTCAGCCTCCGGTTCGGGTGGTGGCCTGATGGGAATGATTGGTGGCCTGTTGGGCGGCAGCAAGGGCGGTCAATCGTCTGGGCCGGACCTGTCGATGCTGACAAATATGCTGGACGCCGATGGCGACGGATCGGCCATGGACGACATCCTTGGCAAATTCATGAAATAAACCATGGATCGGGCAGGCCACTGGCCTGCCCTTTCGATTGCAGGCAGATCAGGTCGGGGCGCCCCAGCGATCCGCGAAATCAAACGCCGCGTCATAGCCAAACAGGGCCGCCGCGCCGCCGGTGTGCAAGAACACCACGCGCTCGCCTTTCTTGAAATGGCCTTTGCGGATCAGATCAATCAACCCCGCAGCGCCCTTGGCCGAATAGACCGGATCCAGCAAAATTGCCTCAAGCTCGGCAAACATGCGGATCGCTTCAAGCCCGCTTGCCGTGGGGATGCCATAGCCCTCGCCGACGTAATCGGTATTGGCCACCACATCGTCACGCTGCACCACGCCCGCGCAGCCCAGTTTCTCGGCGGTGGCGCAGGCCAGATTGTAAACGTTTTCCTCTTGTTTGGGCTTGGGTGCCCGCACCCCGATTCCCAGAAGGGGGATTTGCGCATTCATCGCCTGTAGGCCGGTGATCAGCCCAGCCTGCGTACCGGCGCTGCCGGTGGCGTGCACGAGATGGTCAATCTCCAGCCCTGTGTCATTGACTTGGGACAGCAACTCGAACGCGCAGTTTACATAGCCCAAAGCGCCGGTGGGGTTCGAGCCACCACCGGGAATGGTATAGACCTTTTTCCCATCGGCGCGCAGCGTATCGGCCACCGCCTCCATCTCGGCATTCATATCGCCGCCGCCGGGGCGTTTTTCGGTGGTGGCACCGTGCAGGTGATCCAGCAACACATTGCCGTTGTTGTTGTAATTGGGATCGTTCGAGCCTGTGCGATCTTCCAGCAGGATATGGCAGGGCATCCCCAGTTTGGCTGCAAAAGCCGCCGTTTGGCGCGCGTGGTTCGATTGCGTCGCGCCTTGGGTCATAACCATGTCGGCGCCCTGCGCCTCGGCTTCGGCCATCAGAAACTCAAGTTTGCGGGTCTTGTTGCCACCGGTGCTAAGCCCTGTGCAATCATCGCGCTTGATCCAAATTTCAGGTCCGCCCAACTCGGCGCTCAGCCGGTCAAGCCGTTCCAAGGGGGTGGGCAGATGGGCCAGAAAGTGGCGGGGGAAGCGGGCAAGATGCATCGGATCAACCTCATTATAATGCGTTAGCATCATGTAAACTGGCATATGCAACCGCTTCAAATTCGAATTCCGCAATCTAAAATGCATATATTGCAATTTATTGGCACTCCCCCTACACAAACCCCATGCGCTTGGATTGGCTGGAAGACATACTTGCGGTGCTTGATACCGGCTCGCTCGCCCGCGCGGCAGAGGCCCGAAACCTGACTCAATCCGCTTTTACCCGCCGCATTCGCAGCATCGAAGACGGGATAGGCGCGCCCTTGTTTGATCGGTCGCGCAAGCCGGTGCAACTGCTGCCAAATATTCGCGCCTATGAAGACGACATGCGCCGCATGGTCCGTGATCTGCGCCACGTGCGCGACGGGTTGCGACAATCGGCCAGCGGCGCCGGACACGAGGTGGCGCTGGCCTGTCAGCACGCCATCACCACCACAGTTTCGCCGCGCTTGGTGCAGATCCTGTCGGCAACGCATGCCGTGCGCGTGCGGTCGGGCAATCGCGAAGATTGCCTATCGCAACTGGTGACGGGCGACGTCGATATCGCGGTGATCTACGATTCACCACACGGCGCCCCCCGCGCCGACAGCCGCGCCTTTGTTGAGCGTTCGATCGGCACCGAACCTTTGATTGCGGTCTGCGCGCCAGCTCTGGCCCAAGTCGCGCACAGCCAACAGCTGCCGATCATCGCCTACCCCGCCGATGTGTTTCTGGGGCTGGTTTTGGACCGGGGTGTTCTATCGCGCCTGCCTGCGGGAACGCAGGTTGTGCGCAAGGTTGAAACCGCGCTGACCCTTGCCGCCTGCCAATACGCCAAAGACGGGATTGGCGTCGCATGGTTGCCAAAGTCGGTGGCAGACCAGCCAGTGGCGCAAGGGCATCTGGTTCACGCCGGTCTGGATACACCAAACCTGATGCTTGATGTGCGAATGATCCGCTTGGCCGATCCGATCAGGCCTGCGGCACTGACATGCTGGGACACGCTGCAACAGGCATTGCGCCCGCCCGAATGAAAAGGCCGGGCGCTTGGCCCGGCCTGTCTATGGTTACCCGTCGACGCGGATGACCTCGTTTTTGGGGTCATAGGGGCTGTCTTCGGTCACTTCGGCCTCCCAAAGCTGATCAAGGATTTTCACCTGCAACTTGGTACCCGGTTCGGCCTTGTCGGGGCTGACATAGCCCATGCCGATGGACTTGCCAAAGGCCACCGAATACCCGCCCGATGTCAGACGGCCCACGCGGGTTTCGCCATCATACAGCGCCTCGGCGCCCCATGGGTCGGCATCCTCGGGGCCGTTGATCAGAACCGTCACACATTTGAACCGCACGCCGATGTCGTTCATGGCATCCTTGCCCTGAAACTCTTTGGACTGGTCCACAAAGCGGGGCAGATCGGCCTCAAGCGGGGTGGCGTCGCGGCCCAACTCGTTGCCGAAGGCGCGATAGGACTTTTCTTGGCGCAGCCAGTTTTGTGCGCGCACGCCCACCAGTTTCATACCATGCTTTTTGCCGGCTTCTTCCAGCAGATCGAACAGGTAATTCTGCATTTCAATCGGGTGATGCAGCTCCCAGCCCAACTCGCCGGTATAGGCCACGCGGATCGCGCGCACAGGGCACATGCCCAGTTCGATATCCCGCTGGCTAAGCCACGGGAACCGCTTGTTCGACAGGGCCGTGTCAGGATCGGCGTCCTTGATGACCTCTTTCAGCACATCGCGCGATTTTGGCCCCGCAATGGCGAAAACACCCCATTGCGTGGTCACATCCTCGACCGCGATATAGCCGAATTCGGGCGCTTTATCCTCGGCGCATTTGCGCAGGTAATCACCGTCATAATCGGTCAGCGCCCCGGATGAGACAAGGTAATAGCTATCTTCGGCCAGACGCACGATGGTGTATTCGGTGCGCGTGGTGCCTGCCGGTGTCAGCGCATAGGTCAGGTTGATGCGCCCGACCTTGGGCAGCTTGTTGCAGGTGAACCAATCCAGAAACGCCGTGGCCCCCGGCCCTTTGACCGTGTGCTTGGTAAAGGCCGATGCGTCGATCAGGCCCGCGCCTTCGCGCACGGCCTTGGCCTCGTCCACGGCATATTGCCACCAACCGCCGCGGCGGAAGCTGCGCGCGTTGTGGTCGAAATCCTCGGGCGCATCGACCGGGCCATAATAGTTGGGCCGTTCAAACCCGTTGACGACGCCGAACTGCGCGCCGCGTGCTTTCAGACGGTCATAGCTGGGGGCGGTGCGCAGCGGGCGACCCTCATCGCGCTCTTCATCCGGGTGATGCAGGATATAGACATGCGCATAGGCTTCTTCGCATTTGCGCGCCGTCCAATCCGTTGTCATCCAGTTGCCGAACCGCTTGGGATCAAGGCTGGCCATGTCGATCTCGGCCTCGCCCTCTACCATCATCTGCGCCATGTAATGGCCCGTGCCGCCCGCCGCGGTGATGCCAAAGCTAAAGCCTTCGGCCATCCACATGTTGCGCAGGCCGGGCGCCGGGCCAACCAGCGGGTTGCCATCGGGGGTGTAACAGATCGGGCCGTTGATATCATCCTTGAGGCCAACCTCCTCGGACGACGGAATCCGGTGGATCATCGACATATACTCTTCCTCGATCCGGTCCAGATCCAGCGGGAAGAGGTCGGCGCGGAAACTATCCGGGACGCCATATTTAAAGCAAGCGGGCGCGCCATATTCATATGGCCCCAAAAGCCAACCACCACGCTCTTCGCGGACATACCACTTGGAGTCAGCATCGCGCAGAACTGGATGCTCGCCGTGGGTTTTTCGGTACTCCACAAGCGCCGGGTCAGGCTCGGTGATAATGAACTGATGCTCCACAGGAATCGCCGCTGACTTGATCCCCAAAAGGCGGGCGGTGCGCTGTGCATGGTTGCCAGTGGCAGTCACCACATGCTCGGCAGTGACAACGACCTGCTCGTCCGAGGGCACAAGATTGCCGCCCTTTTCGACCATCTTGGTCAGGGTCACTTCCCAGGCGTCGCCGGTCCAATGATAGGCATCCGCCTGCCACTTGCGCTCAATCGTGACGCCACGCTGACGCGCGCCTTTGGCCAGTGCCATCGTCAAATCAGCCGGGTTAATATACCCATCGGTGGGGTGATATATCGCCCCCTTCAGATCATTACACTTGACCAGCGGAAAGCGCTCTTTGATTTGTGCCGGTGTCATCCACTCGTAGGGCACACCGACGGTTTCGGCGGTGGCGGCATAGACCATGTATTCATCCATGCGTTCCTGCGTTTGTGCCATCCGCAGGTTGCCGACCACGCTGAAGCCCGCATTTAGGCCAGTCTCGTCTTCGAGCGTCTTGTAAAGCTTGACCGAGTAGTCGTGAATATGGCTGACGGCATAAGACATGTTGAACAGCGGCAGCAGACCCGCCGAATGCCACGTTGAGCCGCTGGTCAATTCATCGCGCTCCAGCAAAACGATATCGTCCCAACCGAACTTGGCCAGATGATAGGCGATTGACGTGCCGATGGCGCCGCCACCGACGATAAGAGCTTTGACATGTGTCTTCATGGGCTGCGACTCCTTGGGTAGCCAGTTATTCCCTGTTTATCACGCCTGTTTCGGCGCGCAGGGTCCAGCCGACACAAGAATGCGCAAAACCGACGCGTTTGCCGACAGCCGCCCCCGAAAACATTGCCTGCACTGGAGAAATGGCCCGCCATGCCCCTGCGACAACCGCAGGCTTGCGCCAGCCGCACTCGCCCGCGTATCGTGTTAGGATGACCGCACCCTCAAAACGCCTTGACCGCCAAGATTGGCTGACCGCTGGCTTCACCGCCCTTGCCGAGGCCGGGCCAGACACCCTAAAGGCCGAGCCTCTGGCCCGCAAACTAGGCACGACAAAAGGCTCTTTCTACTGGCATTTCAAGGATGTGCCGGACTATCACGCCTCCCTATTGGCGGCGTGGGAGGATCACGATCACAGCAGCGCCCAAGCACAGCTGGACCGCGAAAACACACCCGTCAGCAAATTGCGGGCACTGGCGCAAAGCATTGCCGATCCGAACCACGATCACGCGGTCGAACCGGCGATCCGCGCATGGGCCACCGGCCATACGGGTGCCGCGCAAGCGATTGCACGGATTGACAGGCGACGGCTATCGCTGGCCCAAGCCTTGCTGACGGAAACCGGCATCGGCAATCCCGAGATGGCGCGCATCATTTGCGCCGCCGCTGTCGGGATGGCGTCGATGGGCGAAACGCAGAACGACGATAAACACGACGCCATCGGGTCGCTGGTGGATTTGGTTCTGGCGCTGCGGTGACAGCCCGGCAGGCCCGGCACGATGTCGGTGACAGGCGCGATTGATGCCGCATTCAACGCCTCGTGGCTGAGGCCGCCATGCTAAGCGCTGCGACACGCCGCCCAAGCAAGCCAGCCGAGGTGCCTCAGATGTCTGTCGATGTGATCCCGAAGAATTATGTTTTCCTGCTACTCGATGGCTTTTCGCCGCTAGGGTTCCACTGCGCCGTCGAAACACTGGCGCACGCCAACCGCCACCTCTCTGATGTCACCTACTACACGTGGACCATCCTGCACGAACGTGAAAGCCATGCCGTTGGTTGGAACGGATTTCGTGTACCGTGCGATGCGGGGCTGATCCCGCTCAAGCGCGATGACGTGCTTGTCGTGGTGGGGGGCGAAAACATCGCCGAGGCCACGACGACACCCGTCATCAACTGGCTACGCCGGGCAGCGCGGTCTGGCGTGACAATCGGCGCGATTTCGTCGGCGGTTTACACCCTCAGCAAGGCGGGTCTGCTGAACGAACGTCAGGTCACGACCCATTGGGAATATCACGCATCGCTTTCGGAAATCATGGCGCAGGTCAAACTGGTCGATAACGTCTTTACCGAAGATGGCAAGATTTTCACCTGTGCCGGGGGCGCGGCCTCGATGGATTTGATGCTGCACCGCATCCTTCGCGACTATGGCGAAGATCTGGCCGGGTGGGTGGCCGACCAGATGATCTATACCATGCCCCGCAGCACCGAACATGCGCAGCGCATTTCGGTGCTGAACAAGACCGGTGTCAAACACCTGAAACTTGCCCAAGCGGTCGAGTTGATGGAGGTCAATCTGGAAGAGCCGATCACCCCCCAAGACATCGCCGCCTGTGTCGAACTTTCGACCCGGCAGCTAGAGCGGCTGTTTGCCAAATATCTGGGCACCTCGCCCAAGAAGCACTATTTCCAGCTTCGGTTGGAAAAGGCCCGGCAATTGCTGATGCAAACCGATTTACCTGTGATCGACGTGGCGATTGCCTGCGGCTTTCAATCGCCGTCGCATTTTTCCAAAAGCTACCGCGCCGCGTTCGGCCTGACCCCGCGCGAGGAATCCGCCGGATCCAAACTGACATGGCCCAACACATGACCTGAACGGCGCGCCACGCGCCTACTGGCCCCCGGCATCAAGGCCCACCATGCTGCAAAACCTGTCCACAAACCTTTGCCGCGCCGCCGGAAGTGGCTTGTGGCCCAGTTCGGGTGCCAAGTGGCTCTGCAAAAAATGGCCGGTCACGCGAAACCCCTCCAACACCTCGGCATCCGGGGCGGGCCCTGCCCCCAACAGGCAGGCTGGCAAAGGCAGCAAGCGGTCTGCCCAGTCCCCGGCACCGGCCCGTGACACCGCCCGACCACTGCGCGGCGAGACATAGCTTAGATCATTGGCCTGCGCACCCATCACCGCGCAGGTGCTGAGATCAAGGCCAAAGCCCATGTCTTCCAGCAGGGCCAGTTCCCAATTCAGATAGGCCAGCGGCCAGATGTCGGATTGCCCCAGAAGGTCCAGCAATTGCTCGGTCTTGTCGTAAAGCCTGCGATGCGCCTCGCGTTCGGGCAGGCAAAACAACAGCAAAGCACAGACCGCATTCAGCCCGGCCAGTGACAGCCGGTCGCCCATAGACGCCGCCGCGCGAGAGCGGACAGGTTCCACCGTGAAGGTGCCGATATGATCCGCCAGCCGCGCGCGCCACGCCAGATCCAGTTGCGCACCGGGCTGCAGCACCGGCGCCAGCTTGCGTGACGTGCCGCCGCGCACGACCCCGGCATGCCGCCCGTGTTGCGGGGTGAACACCTCGATGATCGCGGATGTTTCGCCATGCGTCCGCGAACTTAGCAATATGCCCTGATCGCGCCAGTCCATGCGCCACTCCTGCCCGGTCTTTGCCGCATGTGACACCAGAATGCCCGCGATGCCAAGCCGAACCGGGCGCGATCATGGCACCCTAGCGCACCGAGACAACCGTGCAATCAGCCTGTTGCACCACCTTTTGCGCAATGCTGCCGATCATCATGCGCCGCATACGGCCCAATCCGCGATGACCGATCACGATCATATCGGCGCCTACATCTTCGGCCATGTCCAAAATGGCGTCAGCGGTATCGCCTTGGCCACTGCGGGTCGACACCTGACTGGCCCCCAATTCCTTGGCCCGTTCGGCCCCTCGTTTGAGGATCTCATCCCCGATCAGGGTCACGATCCGCGCCGAGTCTTCGCCGGGTCGGCTATCGTCGAAAAGCTTTATCATGCTGTCGGGCACATTTGGAAAATCCACGCCGGATTTGTCGCGCACGGTTTCAACAAGATGTTCAACGTGGGCCATCCGCGCCAACTCTTCGGGGGGACGGCCAAAATGCAGGATATGACCGATCGTTAAGGGCACATCGAACTTGGCCGCAAGCTCTGCGGCCAGGTCAACCGCATTTTCGGCGACTTCAGAACCGTCGGTTGCCACCAGAATATGTGATGTCATAACTGTGTCTCCCATTGTAGAACACAGCCATCCTAGACGAGTAAATTTGCCGTCCGCATTGACGCGCGTCAAGAACTCTAATCGGCCAGACCATCCTCGTCCAGAAGGTGCCGCCCGGCCCGATCCTCGACCTCGATCACCCAAAGATCGGGATCAAACCCGCGCTGTCGCGCCACCGCCGCGTCAACATCGCGCTCGCAGCCCTCGGCGAGCACGGTCCATTGCCGGGCGCCACTTAGCAATTCAAACGCGCGTTGAAACAACCGCGCCTGTCCGTCCAACGTGTTGAGTTTGACCAGAACCGCGCCAGCGGTATCGTCACCATGCGCCACCACAAAGGCCGGGATATCCGCCAACCGCAGCCGCGCCAGATAGGCCTGCACCCAGAACTCGGCGGTCAGCCGCACCATGCTCAGCCGTTCCCGTCGCGAAAATCCAAACCCATCTCGGAATAGCGTTCCGCCTCGTCCAGCCAGTTGGGCCGCACCTTGACCTGCAAGAAAAGATGCACTTTGCGGCCAAGAAATTCCTGCAACTCTTCGCGCGCGGCCTTGCTGACGGATTTGATCGTCTCGCCATGCTTGCCAAGGATGATCCCCTTGTGACCGTCACGCGCGACGTAAATGATCTGTTCGATCCGTGCCGAGCCGTCTTTGCGATCTTCCCAAGACTCGGTCTCGACCGTCAGCTGATAGGGCAATTCCTGATGCAAGCGCAGGGTCAGCTTTTCGCGGGTCACCTCGGCGGCGATCATCCGCATCGGTAAATCCGCGATCTGATCTTCGGGATAGAGCCATGGGCTTTCCGGCAGTTCTTTGGCCAGCCACTTGCGCAAATCACCCACGCCATGACCTTTTTCCGCAGAAATCATGAAGGTTTCGACAAAATCAAAGCGCTTGTTCAACTCGGCCGACAGGGCCAGCAACACCTCGGATTTCACGCGGTCGATCTTGTTGATCGCCAAGGCCACCCGGCGGCCCGTGGCCACCTCGGCCAGTTGCTCCAAAATACGCTCGACCCCTTCGGTGATACCGCGATGCGCCTCGACCAGCAGGACGATGATATCGGCATCCGCCGCCCCGCCCCACGCTGCGGCCACCATCGCACGATCCAGACGGCGGCGCGGGCGGAACAGCCCCGGCGTGTCGACGAACACCAGTTGGCTTTCGCCTTCCATCGCGACGCCCCGCACCCGCGCGCGGGTGGTTTGCACCTTATGCGTCACGATACTGACCTTGGCCCCCACCATGCGGTTTAGCAGGGTGGACTTGCCTGCATTGGGTTCTCCGATCAGGGCGATAAATCCGGCGCGTGTGGTCATGATCTGGTGTTCCTGTGTGTCAATCCGACTGCCCTAGCTTAAAACCAATCAGACCGCCAGAACCACTGGTCTTGCGGATCAAACCAATTTGATTGGCCCTTTGGAGGGGGCAAGCGCTCAGCTTGTTTCAAGCCGCGCCAAAAGCGCCTTGGCAGCGGCCTGCTCGGCCTGCCGCTTGGATCCGGCCTGCGCGGTTTCGCGGGTGCCGTTTTCCAGCCGAGCCTCGATTGTGAATTGTGGCGCGTGATCCGGCCCGGTGCGGGCGGTTTCCACATAGGCCGGCGGCGGCAAGCCGCGGGCCTGAGCCCATTCTTGCAACGCGGTCTTGGCGTCGCGCGCATCATCCTTGACCTTATCGATCCGGCTGCCCCACAGCCGCAGAACCACCGCTTTGGCCACATCAAACCCGGCGTCGCGATAGACAGCGGCAATCACCGCCTCCATCGCGTCTCCCAAAAGCGCCAGCTTGCGCCGCCCGCCCGACAGCATTTCCGAGCGTCCCAGTTTCAGCACCGCGCCCAAGTCGATCTCGCGCGCGACATCGGCACAGGCCTCTTTGCGGACCAGCGCGTTGTAACGCGGGGCCAGCAGCCCCTCTTCGGCCGCCGGATCACGTTCCAGCAGCGCCTCGGCCATGACCAAGCCCAACACACGGTCGCCCAGAAATTCCAGCCGTTGATTGTCGTCGCGGGTGGCCGACGCCATCGACGAATGCGTCACCGCCCGCACCAACAGCGCCGGCTGTGCAAACCTGTGGCCAAGCCGGTCTTGGAATGCTTTCAATTCGGCCGACAGCTTCATCGCGCTTGCCTTAGTCCAACTTTTTGAAAAAGCGATCGCCGCGCCATGTCCAGAAGAACAGCATCGACCGACCGGAGGATGAAAACAAAACACGCCCCGCACGCCCGATCAGGTTTTCATAGGGCACAAAGCCAACACCGCCAACGGCCTGCGGAAAGCGCGAGTCGGTCGAGTTGTCACGGTTATCGCCCATGAAAAAGTAATGGCCTTCAGGCACAGTGTAGACACCCGTATCATCCGACCGTTGCGGCCCGATATTCAGAATTTTATGCGTCTCACCATTTGGCAGGGTCTCGATAAAGCGCGATTTTTCGCAGGTTCCGCCCATTCCGACCACACCGTTTTCACAGCGCGGACGAATACGCATCGGGCCTTGCGGCTGAAATTCTTCCTCAAAGGTGCCGGCCGGCTCTACCGCAACAGGGTCGCCGTTCAGATACAGGCGACCCGAGCGCATTTGCACCGTATCGCCGGGCAAACCGATTAATCGCTTGATAAAATCGGCGCCGTTCACGGGGTGCCGGAAAACGATAATATCGCCGCGCTTGGGCTCACCGCCCATCAGGCGCGAATTGTCGCCATCCAGAAAACCACAGATATCGCGCGCGTCGATATCAAGCCCAACCGCCGGAATCTTGAGCGACGGGCAAGACGCATAGGAATAGCCATAGGCCATTTTGTTGACGAACAGGAAATCCCCGATCAGCAAGGTGTCTTTCATCGACCCCGAGGGAATCCAGAACGGCTGAAAAAAGATGGTGCGGAACAGGCCCGCGATGACAAGGGCCCAGAAAACGGTTTTTACCGTTTCCCAGATCGAGCTTTTGGATTTCGCTTCGCTGGCCATGGGCCCTCCGCTGCTTGGCGTTCGCGCGCTTCATGCGGCGCGGGTGGCGGGGAGTCAAGTCAGCCTGCCGTTGCGGGGCAGTGCAACACCGCATGGCACACGCACAGGCTGAACACGCCAAGCCGCCCCAAAAGGACCGAAATCCGCGTCTTTGGATACCTTTTCGCGCACTGGCACCCGTTTCAACGCTTCACCCCGGCCCCTCAAAACGCTAGAACGCCCCCAAACAGGCAGGAGCAGATCAATGAGCACCCGAAACCCAGTTGTCTTGTGCATTCTTGATGGCTGGGGTCTGTCCGACGACATGAGCGCCAACGCACCCGCCTTGGCCGATACACCCAACTTCGATCGCATATGGTCCACCTACCCGCATGCCACGCTGATCACCCACGGACCCGATGTTGGCCTGCCCTCTGGGCAAATGGGGAATTCCGAGGTGGGACACACGAATATCGGCGCGGGCCGTGTCGTGGCCATGGACTTGGGGCAAATCGATCTGGCGATCGAGGACGGCAGTTTTCAGGAAAACGACGCATTGCAGCGCTTCATCGGGCGTCTGAAAGCAACCGGCGGAACCGCACATTTGATGGGCGTGATGTCGAATGGCGGTGTGCATGGGCATCTTGATCATATCCTTGCCGCCGCACGCACCATTGCCGACGCCGGTGTGCCCGTAGCCCTACACGCCATAACCGACGGGCGCGACGTGCTGCCGAAATCCGCACGCGGATATTTGTCTACCCTCGAAGACGGCCTGCACGGCGCTATTGAGATCGCAACCGTCTGCGGACGCTACTTTGCCATGGACCGCGACAATCGCTGGGACCGTGTGCAAGAAGCGTTCGACACAATCGTTCACGGCAAGGGCCCCCGCGCCGAAACCGGTCGCATCGCGATCACCAATGCCTATGCGCGATCTGAAACCGACGAATTCATCGCCCCGACCGTGATCGGCGACTACAAAGGCGCGCAAGATGGCGATGGCTTTTTCTGCCTGAATTTCAGGGCGGATCGTGCACGCGAAATTCTGGCGGCGGTCGGTGATCCAGATTTTGATGGGTTTGACACCGGCAAACGGCCCAAATGGGCCGATCTTTTGGGGATGGTCGAATATTCCGACAGTCACAATGCCTACATGAGCACGGTGTTTCCGGCGCGCGAAATTGTCAACACCTTGGGCGAATGGGTGGCCAAGCACGACAAGCGGCAGTTCCATCTGGCCGAAACCGAGAAATATCCGCATGTCACCTTTTTTCTGAACGGTGGCAAGGAAGACCCCGAACCCGGCGAAGATCGCTATATGGCCCCCTCGCCCAAGGTCGCCACCTATGATCTGCAACCTGAAATGAGCGCCGACGAAGTCACCCAGCAATTCGTTGGCGCGATTGAGGCGGGCTATGATTTGATCGTAGTGAATTACGCAAATCCCGACATGGTGGGCCACACCGGCGATCTGCACGCGGCAATGGCCGCTTGCGAAGCGGTCGACCGTGGCTTGGGCCACGTGCTTGAGGCACTTGAAGCCAAGGGCGGCGCGATGATCGTCACAGCCGATCACGGCAATTGCGAGATGATGGTCGACCCTGAAACCGGTGGGCCGCACACGGCGCACACCCTGAACCCGGTGCCTGTCGTGATGGTCGGCGGCCCGGATGGCGCGGGCCTCAAAGCCGGGCGATTGGCCGATCTTGCGCCGACAATCTTGCAATTGATGGGGCTGCCCCAGCCGGACGAAATGACCGGCGAAAGCCTGATTTCATGAAAACTGTTGCGGCTGTCATGGCACTGTGCGTGTGGGCCGCTGCCAGCTTGGCGCAAACTGCCGACCCCGCAGCCGATGCCCGCGCGGCCGCTGACCGTTTGGCGCGGGCCAGCGAAATGCTGGATAATGCCGAAAGCGCGCGCAACCGGGTCAAGGCCCTGTCGGAAACCGTGCACGCCTATGAGGACGGGTTGCAAGCGATGCGCGAAGGGCTGCGCCGCGCCGCGATCCGCGAACAGACCCTCAGCCGTGAATTGCAATCCCGCGAAGACGAGGTGGCGCAATTTTTGGGTGTGCTGATGGGCATGGGCGAAACGCCGGCACCGGTGTTGCTGCTGCACCCGTCAGGCCCGGTGGGCACGGCACGTTCGGGCATGATCCTGGCCGAGGTCGCCCCGGCGCTTGATGCCCGCGCACAGGACTTGCGCGACATGCTGGAAGAAGTCAGCGTTTTACGCGCGCTGCAACAAAGCGCCGCAAACAAATTGCAAGACGGGCTGACCGGCGCACAACAGGCGCGCATCGCGCTAAGCCAAGCCATCGCCGATCGCACCGATTTGCCCCGCCGCTTCAACGAAGACCCGGTGAAAACCGCGCTTCTGATCGCGTCGACCGAAACGCTTGAGGGCTTTGCCAGCGGTCTGAACCTGATCGCGGTTGATGAGGCGCCCGGCAGCCTGCCGGGCATCGCCGGGCGCAAGGGACAGCTTCCAATGCCCGTTCAAGGCCGCATTCTGCGCCGCGCGGGCGAATCTGATGCCGCTGGCATCTCGCGGCCGGGGATCGTGCTGGCCACACGCCCAAACGCTTTGGTCACGACCCCCGCCGCCGCAACCGTGCGCTATCGTGGCCCGCTGCTGGATTACGGAAACGTGATCATTCTGGAACCGCAGGCCGGGATTTTGCTGGTGCTGGCCGGGCTGGACGTGGTCTATGGTGAAACCGGACAGGTCTTGCCCGGCGGCAGCCCGGTGGGGTTGATGGGCGGGCCCGAGACTGGCAATGATATGCTTTACACGGATGACAGCGCCGAAACGGGTGCCAGACAGACTGAAACGCTCTATGTAGAGTTCAGGGAAAACAATACTCCGGTCGATCCGCTGGAGTGGTTCATGACAAACAAGGATAACTGACCAATGAAAAAATTCCTGATGGCCGCAGCCGCCGGAACGCTGGCCGGTGTCGTGGTAACCACACAGGTGGCCGCGCCTCTCTTGGCGCAGGAAGCCGCGAAAAACACCAGTGTCTACGAGCAGCTTGATCTGTTTGGCGACATTTTCGAACGCATTCGCTCGCAATATGTCGAAGAGGTGGACGAGGCCGATTTGATCGAGGCCGCGATCAACGGCATGCTGACATCGCTTGACCCGCATTCAAGCTACATGTCCCCCGAAGCCGCCGACGACATGCGCGTGCAGACGCGGGGCGAATTTGGCGGCCTTGGCATCGAGGTCACGCAGGAAGACGGGTTCGTCAAAGTCGTCTCGCCGATTGATGAGACCCCCGCCGACAATGCCGGGATCGAAGCGGGCGATTTCATCACCCATGTCGATGGCGAAAGCGTTCTGGGCCTGACCCTGAACGAAGCGGTTGACCTGATGCGCGGGCCGGTCGGCAGCGAGATCATAATCACCGTCGTGCGCGAAGGCGAGGCCGAGCCGTTCGATGTGTCGATCATCCGTGACACGATCAAACTGACGGCTGTGCGCGCGCGCACCGAACGCGACACCGTGATCCTGCGTGTCACCACCTTCAACGATCAGACGTTTGAAAACCTCGAAAGCGGTTTGGCCGAACAGTTCGAAGCCGCGGGCGGCGCCGAGAATATCGACGGCATCGTTCTGGACCTGCGCAACAACCCCGGTGGTCTGCTGACACAGGCGATCAAAGTGTCGGACGCCTTCCTTGAAAAGGGTGAAATCGTCAGCACGCGGGGCCGCAACACCGATGATGGCGAACGCTTCAACGCATCGGCGGGCGACCTCAGCAACGGCAAACCTATGGTCGTGTTGATCAATGGCGGGTCGGCGTCGGCGTCTGAGATCGTCGCCGGTGCGCTGCAAGATCACCGTCGTGCGATCGTTGTGGGCACCAAAAGCTTTGGCAAGGGCTCGGTCCAGACGGTGATGCCGCTACGGGGCGATGGCGCGATGCGCCTGACCACCTCGCGGTATTACACCCCGTCCGGGCGCTCGATTCAGGCGCTTGGCGTGTCGCCCGACATCGTGGTCGAGCAGCCCCGCCAGTCCCCTGAGACACCCGAAGACGATCAGGCAACCCGCCCCGGTGGCCGCTTTGAATCCGATCTGCGCGGCAGCTTGGACAATGACAGCCTGTCCGAAGACGAAATTCGCCAGATCGAAGAAGAGCGCGCCCGCGCCGAGGCGTCGGCAAAGCTGCGCGAGGAAGATTATCAACTGGCCTATGCCATTGATATTCTGACAGGCATGTCCGCGCTTGGCCCACAGGACTAAACGGTAAAATTTGCGGCGTCGCCTGACCGGGCGGCGCCGCCAACATTGGCCCACCTTGCCGCAGAGGCCCCGAATGACCCCCCAAGACATTGCCAAACTGCCCTATCGCCCCTGTGTGGGGGTTATGCTGGCCAACGCCGATGGCCGCGTATTTGTTGGCCAGCGGATTGATCAGGACGCCACAGCGTGGCAGATGCCACAAGGCGGGATTGATCCCGGCGAAGCGCCCCGCGATGCGGCCCTGCGCGAACTGTGGGAGGAAACCGGCGTATCCGCCGATCTGGTCACGGTCGAGGCCGAAACCAGCGGCTGGATTCCTTACGAGTTGCCGCATGACCTTGTGCCGCGCATCTGGAAGGGGCGTTACAAGGGTCAGGAACAGAAATGGTTTCTGCTGCGGTTTCATGGGCAGGATTCGGATGTGAACATCGAAACTGAACACCCCGAATTTTCACAATGGCAATGGCTGGCCCCGGATCAGTTGATTGCCAATATCGTGCCGTTCAAGCGGGCCGTTTACGAACAGGTCATGGCCGAATTCGGAAACAGGCTTTGATCCGCGCGCTACTGGGCGCGGTTTTTGTGGGGCTGTCTGGCCCAGCCTTTGCCCTGTCGTGCCTGCCCCATGATGTGGCCCGGACATTCCAACACGCCGCCAAGGCCGATGCACCCTATATCGTGGTGCATGGTGCCTTTCGGTTTGACGAAACACGCCTGCCCAAGATGGACATGGCCAATCAACACCAAACCCCGCCCGAGACATTGATTCCGGCACGGATCACCGGCAAGGCATTGTCGCATGACGGGTTCACGATAGCCTTCGATCACAAGATCACGCTGAATGTGCAATGCTTTGGCCCTTGGTGTGCCGGGGCGACCTCGGGCACGGACTATCTGGCCTTTCTGGAAAAGCGCGCGGATGGCTACAGGCTTAGTCTCACGCCCTGCGGCGGGTTTGGCTTTGCAGCCCCCTCCAACACGGTCCTAGATAGAGTAAAGGGCTGCTTTCGCGGCGAACATTGCGACCCGACCAAGTTACGCTGACAATAAAATTCAAATCGGACTCGCAATAGAACAAAACGTGAATATAATGTTTCATTGTCATGTTTGCCGAACTGTCGATCACCTCGAATTTCACCTTTCTGACCGGGGCCTCGCATCCCGAAGACTATGTGCATCGCGCCGCCGCCTTGGGCCTACCCGCGATTGCCATTGCCGATGACAATTCGGTTGCGGGGATCGTGCGTGCGTACTCCGCCGCGCGCGAGATTGCCCGCCAAGTCACCGAACGCCGCAAGACCGAGGCGCGCGATGGCCCCATCGGCCCCCCTTCGCCCTACCCCACCACGCCAGATTGGGCCAACACCCCCCGCCTGATCCCCGCCGCGCGGCTATGCCTGACCGACGGGCTGATGTTGACGGCCCTGCCCCAAGATCGCAACGGCTGGGCCTGCCTGTGCCGTCTTTTGACCCTTGGCCAGCGGCGCGCCAGCAAAGGGCACTGCCACCTGACGCTGGATGACGTGCTGGCAGGCGCCGCCGGGTTGCACCTCCTACTGCATCCGCCAGCGGGGCCAGACGCCACAGAATGGATGGCGCAGGCCACTCGGCTGACGCGCCAGCTTGGCAGGCAAATGCACCTGCTGATGGCCCCGCGCTATGATGGGCAGGATAGCGCGCGCTTTGACCATCTGGCCGATCTGGCCCACAGTCTTGGCCTGCCCACGCTCGCCGCCGCCTGCCCCCGGATGCATCACGGCCAACGCCGCAAACTGGCCGATGTCCTGACCGCGATTCGCACGGGGCGGCGCGTGGATGATCTGGGCCGTGCGGCTTTGGCCAATGCCGAATGCCGCCTGCGCAGTGAACCCGAGATGCTGCGTCTGTTTGCCGGACACGAACACGCCGTGCTCCGCGCCGGGGCCTTGGCCGACAGGCTGACCTTTTCGCTGGACGCGTTGCGCTATGAATACCCAAGCGAGGTGGCGCAAGGCGAAACACCGGCCGGGCGCTTGCGCCGCTTGGCGCTGGACGGGCTGCACTGGCGCTATCCGCAGGGCGCGCCCGACAAGGTGCGCAAGCAGCTTGAACATGAGCTGACCCTGATCGCCAAACTGGGATACGAGCCGTATTTTCTGACCGTTCACGATGTCGTCGCCTTTGCGCGGTCGCGTGGGATTTTGTGCCAAGGGCGCGGGTCGGCAGCCAACTCGGTGGTCTGCTATTGCCTCGGGGTCACCTCGGTCAGCCCCGAGATCGGCACCATGGTGTTTGAACGCTTCGTCTCCGAGGCCCGCGACGAGCCGCCCGATATCGACGTGGATTTCGAACATGAACGCCGCGAAGAGGTGATCCAGTGGATTTACGAACGCTATGGGCGGCACCGCGCCGGGCTGTGCGCCACGGTGATCCATTATCGCGGCAAACGCGCCATCCGCGAAGTGGGCCGCGCCATGGGTCTGGGCGGCGATACCATCTCGGCGCTGTCCTCGCAGCTTTGGGGATTTCATGCCGCCGGGCAGTTGGACCGCCAAAGGATGCGCGAAATCGGGCTTGATCCGGATGATGCGCGCCTGCGGCAGACCTTGGATCTGGTGCACGAGATCGAAGGCTTTCCGCGTCACCTGTCGCAGCATGTCGGCGGGTTCATCATGACCGAGGGGCGGCTGGACGAACTTGTGCCCATCGAAAACGCCAGCATGGACGGGCGCACCGTTATCTGCTGGGACAAGGATGACATCGACGCGCTTGGTATTCTCAAGGTCGATGTTCTGAGCCTTGGCATGCTGACCTGCATTCGCAAGGCGTTTGATCTGCTGCGCACCCACCATGGGCGCGACCACACGCTGGCCACCCTGCCCCCCGAAGACCCACGCGTGTATGACATGCTGTGCCGCGCCGACAGTATCGGGGTGTTTCAGGTGGAAAGCCGCGCGCAGATGAATTTCCTGCCCCGGATGCGGCCACGCTGCTTTTACGATCTGGTGATCGAAGTGGCGATCATCCGCCCCGGCCCCATTCAGGGCGATATGGTGCACCCCTATATCCGCCGCCGCAATGGCGAGGAACCTGTCAGCTTTCCATCAGACGCGTTGGGCGCGGTTCTGGGCAAGACACTGGGTGTGCCGCTGTTTCAGGAACAAGCGATGCAGATCGCCATCACCGGCGCGGGGTTTACCCCTGATGAGGCCGACCGCCTGCGCCGGTCACTGGCCACGTTCAAGAAACACGGCAATGTCAGTGAATTCCGTGATCGGTTCCTGCGCGGCATGCAGCGCAACGGCTATGACATGGCGTTTGCCGAACGCTGCTTTTCGCAGATCGAGGGGTTTGGCAGCTACGGCTTTCCCGAAAGTCACGCCGCAAGTTTCGCATTGCTGGTCTATGCCAGTGCGTGGATCAAATGCCACCACCCCGGCATCTTTGCCTGCGCGCTGCTGAATTCTCAGCCCATGGGGTTTTACGCGCCTGCGCAGATCGTGCGCGATGCGCGCGAGCATGGGGTGACGGTGCGCCCGGTTTGCATCAATGCCAGTTTCTGGGACAACGTGATGGAACCCGATGGCGCGGGCGGTTTGGCGCTGCGGTTGGGGTTTCGCCAAATCAAGGGCCTGTCCGAGGAAGATGCCGTATGGATCACCGCCGCGCGTGGCAATGGCTACAGGCAAGTGGGTGATGTCTGGCGCCGGGCGGGCGTTTCCCCGGCCACTGTCACCCGCTTGGCCGAGGCCGATAGCTTTGCCGCGCTTGGCCTGTCGCGCCGCGCAGCGTTGTGGGAGGCCAAGGCCTTGGCCGGCGACAAACCCCTGCCGCTGTTCGACGGCGACATGGACGGCGAAGCGATTGACGAACCCGCCGCGCATCTGCCTGCCATGACCTTGGGCGAAGAGGTGGTCGAGGATTACGTGGCCATGCGCCTGTCGCTCAAGGCGCATCCGCTGGCGCTGTTGCGCGATTATCTGACACCGCCGGGATCAGGTTGACACGCCGCTTGCACAGATGGGTTTGCAAACATACCATGCATCAATCGCAAATCTGCAAATCCCACATCTGAAAAACTGGAGTCCCATGCCCACACAGAAACTATATGCCGGGGCCAAACTGCGCGAAACGCGCCAACGCCTTGGCCTGACGCAAAAAGATTTTGCGGTCAAACTCGGCGTCTCGCTGCCCTATTTGAACCAAATGGAAAACAACAACCGACCCGTCAGCACCACCGTGGTGCTGGCGCTGGCGCAGGAGTTTGGCTTTGACGTGACCGAGCTGTCCACCGGCGACGCCGAACGCATGGTCACCGATATGCGCGAGGCGCTGGCCGATCCGGTTTTTGCCGACGACCCGCCGCCGCTGGCCGATCTGCGGCTGACGGCCTCGAATGCGCCGGCGCTGGCGCGGGCGTTTTTGCAACTGCACCGCACCTATAGGCAAACCCACGAACGGCTGGCCAGTCTGGACGAAGCCTTGGGGCGCGAAGATTCGCGCACCCAGCCCAGCCCTTGGGACGAAGTGCGCGACTTCTTTCACTACTGCGACAACTATATCGACGCGGTCGATCACGCCGCCGAACGCTTTGCCACATCCGCGGGGGCGCCGCGCCCGGTTCACGATCTGGCCGTTGAAAAGCTGGCCAATCTTGGCATCACCGTCGCCGGGTCGGACAGCGGTAAGTTGCGCCATTTCGACCGCGACGCCAAGACGCTGCACCTGTCCTCGCGGGCCGCGCCGGAAACCCGCACCTTTCAAATGCTTTTGCAACTGGCCCTGCTGACGCAGGACAATCTGCTAGAAGCCACACTTGATCTGGCCCGGTTTCAATCCGACGCCGCCCGCGCCATCGCCAAGATGGGGCTGGCCAACTATTTCGCCGGGGCCACCCTGATGCCCTACGGCGCGTTTTTGCAAGCCGCGCAGGACACCCGGCACGATCTGGAAATTCTGGCCAACCGTTTCGGCGCTTCGATCGAACAAGTCTGCCATCGGCTGTCCACCTTGCAACGCCCCGGCGCCAAGGGCATCCCGTTCTTTTTCGTCCGGGTGGATCAAGCGGGCACCATCACCAAACGGCATTCGGCCACGCGGTTGCAATTCGCCCGCTTCGGCGGGGCCTGCCCGCTGTGGAACGTGCACCGCGCGTTCGAGACGCCGGGCCGTTTTCTGCGCCAGTTGGCCGAAACGCCTGACGGCGTGCGCTATATCAATCTGGCGCGCGATGTCAGCAAGGCGGGCGGCAGTTTTGGCGCACCTGTGCGCCGATTTGCCATCGCGCTTGGCTGCGAGGTCAAACATGCTGATGCCTTGGTCTATGCCGACGATCTGGACCTAACCAACGCCCGCGCCTATGAACCCATCGGCATTTCCTGCCGGATCTGTGAGCGCACAGATTGTCATCAACGCTCGGTTCCGCCACTGGAACGCCGCCTGCAAGTCAGGCCGGATGAGCGTGATGTCCTGCCCTACTCGGTCGGCTGACACAAAAACGGCGGCCAGAGCATCCGACCGCCGCATAACAGGCTATAAAGGCCAAACGCCTCAGGCTTTGAGCATGCTGTACAGTTGATCTTTGAGGACCGCGCGTTTCTTACGCATGTCGACTTCGGCCAGTTCCTCGACCGGTTCGACATTGGTTTCAGCGCGGTGCACGGCGCGGTTCAACTCGTGATACTCATCCGCCAATTTGGCAAAATGCGCGTCCGACGTTTTAAGCTCGGTGATTTTGTCGGCCAATTCCGGGAATTCTTCGTGCAATTCGTGGGGGGTATGGGACATGTCGCAGCGTTCCTTTTCATTACATCCGACACGACGCTAAAGCGCAGCGCAGCGCGCGGCTTTGATCCGGATCAAACCATTGCGCAATATGACTGTTTTCAGCCGCTCAGCGTTGTGCGGTTTGCCAGTCGGGGTGCATCCAAGGCTGCGCATTATCCGACGCCAACGGCGACCGACCCAAGACATGATCGGCCGCCTTTTCGCCGACCATGATTGATGGCGCATTGAGGTTCCCGTTGGTGATGCGCGGGAAAATGCTACTGTCGGTCACCCGCAGCCCGTCCACGCCGATCACCCGCGCCTTGCTGTCAACCACGGCGTCAGGATCATCCCGGCGGCCCATACGACAGGTGCCGCAGGGGTGATAGGCGCTTTCGGCGTGCTCGCGGATGAAGCAATCCAACTGGTCGTCGCTTTGAACATCCGCGCCGGGCTGAATTTCATGCCGCCGGTAGGGGGCAAATGCGTCTTGTGCGAAAATTTCGCGGGTCAGGCGTATGCATTTGCGGAAATCGCGCCAGTCGCTGTCTTGGCTCATGTAGTTGAAGCGGATCAGCGGATCATCGCCGGGATCGGCGCTGCGCAGGCTGATCCGCCCGCGCGAGGCGCTGCGCATCGGACCGACATGGGCCTGAAAGCCATGCCCCTCGGCGGCGGCCTTGCCATCATAGCGCACGGCAATGGGCAGGAAATGAAACTGGATGTCGGGATAGTCCACACCCGCATCCGAGCGGATGAAGCCGCAGCTTTCAAACTGGTTCGACGCCCCCGGCCCGCGCTTGCCCAACAGCCACTGCGCGCCGACCCATGCCTTGCCCGCCAAGTTCCAGTATTTGAACAGGCTCACCGGCTGGCTGGCGGCCATCTGGATATAAAGCTCAAGATGGTCCTGCAAATTGCCGCCGACGCCGGGGCGGTCGGCCACCACATCAATACCGTGATCGGCCAGATGCGCGGCAGGGCCAATGCCAGACAGCATCAACAGCTTGGGCGAGTTGATCGAGGACGCGGCCAAAATCACTTCGGCGCGGGCGCGCACGACCTCTCGTTGCCCCTTACGGAGCATCTCGACCCCGACGGCGCGTCCCTCTTCGATCACGACGCGCTGCACCAGACCGCGCACCAGATCGCAGTTTTCGCGTTGCAGCGCGGGGCGCAGATACGCCTTGGCCGCCGACCAACGCTGACCATCCTTGACGGTCATTTCAAAAGGGCCGAACCCTTCTTGTTGTGCGCCATTATAGTCAGATGTCAGCCGATAGCCGGCCTGCCCGCCCGCTTCGATAAAGGCGCGCGTCAGCGGGTTTGACATTGTCCCGCGCGTGACATGCAGCGGGCCGTCGGTGCCGCGCCAGTCCGCATCACCGCCGTGGCCCGCATCGGTCCAGTTTTCCATGCTCTTGAAATAGGGCAGCACATCGGCATAGCCCCATCCATCCGCCCCCTGATCGCGCCAGTGGTCGAAATCACGGGCGTGGCCGCGCACATAGACCATGCCGTTGATACTGCTGGAGCCGCCAATCACCTTGCCGCGCGGACAGGCCAGCCGCCGCCCGCCAAGATGCGGCTCGGGTTCGCTTTGATAGCCCCAATCATAGCGCTTCATATTCATCGGATAGCTAAGCGCGCCGGGCATCTGGATGAACGGGCCGGCATCGGTGCCGCCATGTTCGATGACCAGCACGGATTTGCCCGCCTCGGCCAACCGATAAGCCATGGCGCAACCGGCACTGCCCGCGCCCACGATGACGTAATCCGCTTCCATGTCACGTTTCCTTGGAAAAAGCCTTTAGAATGGCGCTTCGGTTTCGCCCATGCGGACAAAGACCGATTTGAGCTGGCTGTAATGTTCGATCGCCGCCTTGGAGTTTTCGCGCCCCACACCCGATGCCTTGACCCCGCCAAACGGCACTTCGACAGGCGCGTCATTGTAGGAGTTCAGAAAACAACTGCCCGCCTGCAATTGCCCGATCACGCGGTGGCCACGTTGCAAATCGCAGGTATAAACCCCGGCCGACAGCCCGTAGTCCGTGGCGTTGGCGCGGGCGATCACCTCGTCCTCATCGTCGAAATCCAGAACGCTGAGGACCGGACCAAAGATTTCCTCGCGCGCGATGGTCATATCATCGGTCACATCGGCAAAAATCGTCGGCTCAATCCAGCATCCTTGCCGGTCGATCCGGTTGCCACCGCTGACCAGCCGCGCGCCTTCGGCTTTACCGGCCTCGATATAGGTCAACACGATCTGCAACTGGCCCTCGCTGACCATCGGGCCGAAATTCGTGGCCTCGTCCAACGGGTCGCCGATCACGGCCTGTTGCGTGCGGTCGGCCAGTCGCTCCAGAAATGCGTCTTTCAGG
>DATFJQ010000070.1:0-11815 GCA_035269125.1 Roseovarius sp. | reverse complement strand
CCTTCCTTGCTCATCAATTTCGAAATTTGTGTTGCGGCTGCGGGCGTCATGTTGACGGCCTGCTTTCCGGGAATTCCGAACATCAGCTTTCCCTTCCAATCCTTTGATTAAATTACATGAAGCCCAATTCAAGGCGGGCTTCATCGCTCATCATGTCCATGCCCCAGGGCGGATCCCAGACCAGTTCCACGTCGACTTGCTTGACGCCTGCGACCGGTTCGATCGCCTCGGCCAGCCAGCCGGGCATTTCACCCGCGACAGGGCAGCCCGGTGCCGTCAATGTCATGATCACGCGCACGGCATTCTCGGTGTCGATCTCGATCGTGTAAATCAGGCCAAGATCGTAAATATTCACTGGAATTTCAGGGTCATATACAGAGCGGCATGCTTCTACGATCTGGTCGTAAAGCGGGTGTTCGGTGCTGGAGGGCGCGATCAGCGGTGTGCCTTCAAGCGGTTCCGGGCTATGGGTCATGGATGACTCCTGTCGTGTTCCTGACGAAACATATAGGATTTATGATGCCCGCCGTCCAGAGGGTCGGGGCAGGGACATCGCCCCTCACTAAAAAAGGCGGTGGCCTTGGCGGCGCTCGCAACGGGTTTGCAGCGCTTCAATCGGATTTTGACGTTCGGCGACGACGCACAGGGGTCGGGCGCACGCGCTCTTCGATGGTATCGTAGAGCTTGCCGACAATGTTTTTGCCGGTCGATTTCTCGATCCCCTCGAAGCCCGGTGACGAGTTCACCTCAAGCACCTTGGGCCCGGTTTCCGAGCGCAGCAAATCCACCCCCGCCATATTCAGGTTGAAGGCCTTGGCCGCCCGAATGGCGGTTTCGCGTTCTTGCTTGTTGATGCGCACCGATTTGGCGGTGCCGCCGCGATGCAGGTTCGAGCGGAAATCGCCATCGGCGCCGGTGCGTTTCATCGAGGCCACGACCTTGCCGCCGATCACCAGACAGCGGATGTCTTCGCCCGCCGCTTCCTTGACGAAATCCTGCACCAGAAAATTTGCCTTCAATCCGCGGAACGCGTCGATCACGGATTCGGCGGCTTTTTTCGTTTCGGCCAGAACAACACCTTTCCCTTGGGTCGATTCCAGCAGTTTGACGATCAAGGGGGCCGTGCCGACCAGCCCGATCAGGTTGCCGGTATCTTTGGGCGAGGCTGCAAAGGCCGTGTTGGGCATCCCGATCTTGGCGCGCGCCATGAGCTGATGGGCATATAGCTTGTCACGGCTGGAGGTGATGCCAGCCGAGGGGTTTACGCAATAGGTGCCGATGGTTTCGAACTGTCGTATGATTGCCGTTCCATAAGGCGTGATCGACGCGCCGATGCGCGGGATCACGGCATCAAAGCGCGGCAGGCGCTTGCCATCGTAATGCACCTCGGGCGCCATGGCGTTGATCGCCATGTAGCAGCGTGTGGTGTTGATCACCTCAACCGAATGGCCGCGCTTTTCGCCTTCTTCCACAAGACGACTGGTTGAATAGTTGTCCTCGCGCGACAAAACGCAGATGCGCAACGATCGCTTGGGGGCTTCGCGACGCATCTTGGCGGTGTGGTAGACGTCATAGCTCAGTTCGGGCTGCAAAAACCGGTCGGTGGCCACGATGGTGATATGATCCTTAAGCGCTTGGCGCCCCAGCAACATGCGCGATTGCATTGTCGAGCGGTTGGTCAGGGTCATTTCTATGGGCCACGAGTCACCATTGACCGACAGATTGGTTTCGATGACATACCGCATTTCTTTTTCGCCATTCGACGATGTCACCTCGCGGCGGTCGATGATCGGGGCCGAACAGGGAATGACCAGATCATCGCGTCCGGGAATCGGGTGCACGGTAAAACGAACTTTGGGCCTGCTGACGGGGCCAAAGGTTTCGATATCAAAGGCATGCAGCGCCGAGGTGCGCGCGCCGGTGTCCACTTTTGCGCGCAGCGCGGGCACGCCCAGATCCGGGAGTGAGATCCACTCTTCCCACCCGAATTGCAATTGTTGCGATGGATCGGGTGTGTCGGTCATGCGCATGTCCCTTCTGGTATTTGCCCTTGTTTTTGGTCGGGCCTAGTGGCCGACTATACCGCAATTTACATGCGATGACAGCATGACCTTCTCATCAGAACAACGGCTCTTTTGGGGGGATGTGTCCGCAATCCGGGTGCTGGCGCTTATTGGTTAATGTCGTCGTGTATGATGCGACTTTGATCGTTGCGGGCCCGGAATACGCGCCGCAGGATCAGCCATGCGACCAGAGAAAGAACGGCGAAGATTGCCAAAATACCCGAGGGGCCAATCGAGATAGGCAGCGCGACAATCAAGGCCATCAAGGCCGCCCCAAGAGCGATGCCAAGAAACACATAGCCGGGGATCAGGGTTTCAAGGATTGCCAGACCAAGTGCGGCGGCCAGCCAGATCCACCATGCTGTCCAAAGCTCTGTCATGACTTGCCTTTCAGCATGTTGAAGGCATTTCCGAACGCGTCCAGCGCGTTTGCTGGGACTAGAACGGTTTGCGAGGACGGACCGTTGCCAAGGGCGTTGAGCGCTTCGACCTGCTTGAGTGCGACCTGATATTGCGCGGCTTCCAGCCCGTTATCCGCGATAGCGTTTGCCACGACGCCTGTGGCGTAGGCTTCGGCGTCGGCTGTGATCCGGCGGGCCTTGGCTGTTTGTTCGGCGGCGTAAAGTTCGCCGTCGGCTTCCAGTTCGACAGCGCGTTTCTTGCCTTCGGCCTCGGTCACGTGTGCGCGGCGGGCACGTTCGGCATTAAGCTGTTGCAGCATGGCGGCACGGGTGGCTTCGTCAAGGTTGACGTCCAGAAGTTCGGCACGGGTCACTTCGATGCCCCAATTGTCGACCGCGTCCTCGACCGAGGTCTTGATGGTGCCGATCAGCACCGAGCGGTTGGCCTGCACATCATCAAGGTCCATCTTGCCGATCTCGGCGCGCACGATGCCTGCGACGGTGGTTGCGATGGCGGCATCGGCATCGCGGATGCGGTAAACGGTCTTTTCCGGTTGGGTGATGCGGTAGAACACCGATGTTTCCACTTCGACCAGAACGTTGTCACGGGTGATAGCATCTTGGCTGGCATTGGGCAGTTGGCGTTCAAGGATCGAAACCTTGTGACGCACCACATCCAGAAAGGGCACGATAAAGTTGATACCCGGTCCCAAAACCGCGCGCAGGCGGCCAAAGCGTTCGACGACGTATTGCTCGGATTGCGGAACGATCTGGATGCCTTTGAAGATCACGACAAAGATCAGGATCGCCAGAAGCACCCAGATCAGGTTTGACCCCAGAAGGTCCAGAATTTGCTGTTCGGTCATTTTGTAACTCACTCGAAATCAAAGCACGGGGTTTTCAAGACAGGTTAAATCACAATAAGGGAGGCGGAAAGACGGCAAAAGCGGGATGTTGTGGTGAAATTCGACTTTCAAGTGCAGGCGACGGACGGGATGGCGCGCAAAGGTGTGATCAGCACCCCGCGCGGCGAGGTGCGCACACCGGCCTTCATGCCGGTGGGCACGGCGGCGACAGTCAAGGCGATGATGCCTGAATCGGTGCGTGACACGGGGGCAGACATCCTGTTGGGCAACACCTATCACCTGATGTTGCGCCCGACCGCCGAAAGGATCGACCAATTGGGCGGGCTGCACAAATTCATGAACTGGGACCGGCCCATCCTGACCGACAGTGGCGGCTTTCAGGTGATGAGCCTTGCGGGCCTGCGCAAACTGACCGAACAGGGGGTGACCTTCAAAAGCCATATCGACGGGTCCAAGCATGAGCTGACGCCGGAACGGTCGATGGAAATTCAGCGGCTGTTGGGCAGTGATATCGTGATGTGTTTCGATGAATGCCCGGCGCTGCCTGCCTCGGACCAAGAGGTGGCCCGCGCGATGCGCTTGTCGATGCGGTGGGCGGCGCGGTCGAAGGAGGCGTTTGGCGACCGGCCCGGTCATGCGCTATTTGGCATCATGCAGGGCGGCGTGAACCAAGAGTTGCGCGAGGAATCGGCGCACGCGCTGAAAGACATCGGCTTTGATGGCTATGCCATCGGTGGTCTGGCCGTGGGCGAGGGGCAAGAGGCCATGTTCGGCGTGCTAGATTACGCGCCGGGGTATCTGCCCGCTGACAAACCCCGTTACCTGATGGGCGTGGGCAAGCCCGACGATATTGTCGGTGCGGTCAAACGTGGCGTGGACATGATGGATTGCGTTCTGCCATCGCGGTCGGGGCGCACGGGGCAGGTGTTTACCCGGCACGGGCAGTTGAACATCAAGAACGCCCGGCATCAGGACGACCCAAGACCGATTGACGACGAATGCACCTGTCCGGCCTGCCGCAACTACAGCCGGGCCTATCTTCATCACGTCTTCCGCAGCCAAGAAATCATCAGCTCGATGCTGCTGACCTGGCACAACCTTCATTACTTTCAGCAGATCATGGACGGTATGCGAAAGGCGATTTCTGAGGGCCGCTTTGCCGAATGGGAAGCCGGCTTTCACAAAGGGCGCGAGGCCGGGGACATCGAGCGATTGTAAACGCGTTCGGTGCGATAATGGATGCATCATCGCCGCTGCGACGGTCCGGCGATGATACGATCAGCGTGGATACTTTGAAATTAGCGCGCAAACAGCCCTTGTGGTGGCCCGCGCGCAGGGGCATTCTGCATCAAATCGGTTGAAACCTGACGGGGCGCGCCCCAAGTTACCATTCAGGAAACGCGGAGATGGGCGCGGCTGCCTGCGACAGGGGCCCGGATCATCTGCCCAGAACTAAGGAAACGAGCATGCAAGAGCCTCTTAACGCCTCTTACCCAGTCCTGCCTTTGCGCGATATTGTGGTGTTCCCGCATATGATCGTGCCGCTTTTCGTCGGACGCGAGAAATCCGTGCGCGCGCTGGAAGAGGTCATGCAAGATGACAAGCAAATTCTTCTGTCCAGCCAGATGGACGCCAGTGTCGATGACCCCGAGGCCGACGGTATCTACCGGGCTGGCGTGCTGGCCAATGTCCTGCAACTGCTGAAGCTGCCCGACGGCACCGTCAAGGTGCTGGTCGAAGGGGTGGCGCGGGTGCGGATCACCGAATATCTGAACAATGAAAACTTTTTCGAGGCGCGCGCCGAGTATCTGCAAGAGATGCCGGGCGATCAAGCGACGATCGAGGCGCTGTTGCGCACCGTGGGCGATGAGTTCGAGCGTTACGCGAAGGTCAAGAAAAACATCCCCGAAGAGGCGCTGGCCGCCGTCAGTGACACCGAAGAGCCCGCGAAACTGGCCGACCTTGTGGCCGGCCATCTGGGCATCGAGGTGGACCAAAAGCAGGAGCTTTTGGAGACGCTGAGCGTGAGCGAACGTCTTGAGAAGGTCTATGGCCTGATGCAGGGCGAGATGAGCGTTTTGCAGGTCGAGAAAAAGATCAAGACGCGCGTCAAGTCGCAGATGGAGAAGACACAGCGCGAATATTACCTGAATGAGCAGATGAAGGCCATTCAGAAGGAATTGGGCGATGGCGAAGAGGGCGAGGGCGAACTGGCCGAGCTTGAGGAAAAGATCGCCAACACCAAGCTGTCCAAGGAAGCGCGCGACAAGGCCGAGGCCGAGCTGAAAAAGCTCAAGAACATGAGCCCGATGAGCGCCGAAGCCACGGTGGTGCGCAATTATCTGGATTGGATGCTGTCGATTCCCTGGGGCGTGAAATCACGCGTCAAAAAGGATTTGGGCCGGGCCGAGAAGCTCCTCGATACCGATCACTATGGTCTTGAAAAGGTCAAGGAACGGATCGTCGAATACCTTGCCGTGCAGCAGCGCTCGAAAAAGCTGAAAGGCCCGATCATGTGCCTTGTCGGCCCGCCCGGTGTGGGCAAGACCAGCCTTGGCGAAAGCGTCGCCAAGGCCACCGGCCGCGAGTTTATTCGCATTTCCCTTGGGGGCGTGCGCGATGAAAGCGAAATCCGTGGTCACCGCCGCACCTATATCGGCTCGATGCCGGGCAAGATCATTCAGGCGCTGAAAAAGGCCAAAACGACCAATCCGCTGATCTTGCTGGATGAGATCGACAAGATGGGTCAGGATTTCCGCGGCGATCCGGCCTCGGCCATGCTTGAGGTGCTGGACCCCGAGCAGAACGCGACCTTCGTGGATCACTACCTTGAGGTGGAATACGATCTGTCGAACGTCATGTTCCTGACCACGGCGAACAGCTATAACATGCCGGGGCCGTTGCTGGACCGGATGGAGATCATTCCGCTGGCCGGCTACACCGAGGATGAAAAGCGCGAAATCGCCAAGCAGCACTTGCTGGCCAAACAGGTCAAGAACCACGGCCTGAAGAAAGGCGAGTTCGAGCTGACCGATGAGGGTTTGACCGATATCATCCGCCACTACACCCGCGAAGCCGGTGTGCGGAACCTTGAGCGTGAGATCGCCAAGGTCGCTCGCAAGGCTGTGACGCGGATCATCAAGGGCGAGGACAAGGCGATTACGGTGACCCCTGACAATCTGTCGGATTATCTGGGCGTCAAGAAATTCCGCTATGGTTTGGCCGAAGAAAAGGATCAGGTCGGTGTCGTCACCGGGTTGGCCTATACCTCGGTCGGGGGTGAGCTGCTGAACATCGAAGCGTTGCGCCTGCCCGGTAAGGGCCGGATGAAAACCACCGGCACCTTGGGCGACGTGATGAAAGAATCGATCGACGCGGCCAGTTCCTATGTCCGGTCCATCGCACCCGCGATCGGGGTCAAGCCGCCGCGCTTTGAAAAATGGGATATCCACGTGCACGTCCCCGAAGGCGCCACGCCCAAGGACGGGCCAAGCGCCGGTCTGGCGATGGTGACCTCGATTGTATCGGTGCTGACGGGTATTCCCGTGCGCAAGGATATCGCCATGACCGGCGAGGTCACGTTGCGCGGTAACGCTCTGGCCATTGGTGGCTTGAAAGAAAAGCTGCTGGCGGCGCTGCGCGGGGGCATCAAAACGGTTCTGATCCCACGTGAAAACGAAAAGGATCTGATCGAGATCCCGGACAATGTGAAAGAGGGGCTGGATATCATCCCTGTTGATCACGTCCGCGATGTGCTGAAGCTGGCGCTGGTGCGCACGCCCGAGCCGGTCGAGTGGGATGAAGAGGCCGAAGAAGCCGCCGCCGCAGAAGCCGCGTTGAAGGGCAAAGAGGGCGGCAAGGCCGCAACGGCCCATTAAGCCGCCAAGCTTTAGGCCCGCAGATATACCGCAAAAACCCCGCTGGAATGTCCGGCGGGGTTTTTTGATTGCTTAGTAAACGCCGTCAAACGCCGGACGCCGCCTTGTGGATCATGCCGCCCGGTTACAAGGCGCCAGCGGCCCCAAGGATGATCACCAGCAATGTGCCAAAGGCAATCAGCCCGCCGATTTTATCCGATGTGTCGACGGCGTCGGCGGCAATCACCTCGGGCGTGACGACCGGATCGGACAAGCCGCCCGCCATGGCAATGCCGCTGAAAGCTGCAAGGACGAGCGCGGTGTAAATGGTTGTTCTCATAGTCTATCCCCCAACAGATGCAGTCAAAAGCGTACGTCGCCGGATGAAAGGCGTCAACTGATGGGTGGCCTTGAAAGACGCTTGGCGTTACTGTGCGTAGCAGAGCAGCCATGATCGAGAGGATCAAATGTCAAAACGAAAACCCGCCCCGACCAAGGCAAAAACTAGCCCCCTGAAGGCGTCTGTTTCACAGTCTAGCCTCGCAGCAGCATCGGCAGCGACGACAACCGGTAAACCGGCAACGCCGACAGAAACGCCAAAGCCCGACCCCGCCGTGGTCAGCGAGGCCACGCCGCAAACGGGCGCGACCGAATTGAAAAAGAAAGAACTGGTTGATCTGGTTACCGAACGCTCGGATGTGCGCAAGAAATACGCGAAACCGGTCGTCGAGGCGATGATCGACATCCTTGGCGAAGCCATTGCCGAGGGGCGCGAATTGAATTTGCAGCCCTTTGGCAAGATCAAGCATCAGCGCACCAAGGACACGCCGAACGCCCGCATTACCGTGGCCAAAATCCGCCAAAGCAAAACCGCGTCACCGGCGTTGGATCACGGCGACGATACGACAAAAGATAATGCGAAAGAGAGTGTTGCAGACGCTGCCGAGTAACGCTACATACCCCGCCAAAGGGTGATTAGCTCAGTGGTAGAGCGCTTCGTTCACATCGAAGATGTCAGGAGTTCGAATCTCTTATCACCCACCATGAATTCAAAAATGGTTTTAAAAAACGGTGTGCTGAACAATTGGGCGCGCCGTTTTCTTTTGGGGGTGTTTCAGGCTTGTGGCAAACACTTGCAAAGAGCCTCTTGCGCGGGGCGTCAGCATTGGCTAAGACGCGCGCACCGGGTCGTTAGCTCAGTTGGTAGAGCGCTTCGTTTACACCGAAGATGTCGGGAGTTCGAGCCTCTCACGACCCACCATTTCGCCCACCATTGCCCTCGGTCAAATCCAGACAGCCCAGTGGCGGCGCGGTCTGGCATTTTGACCGCGCCATGTTGGTCTACAGGATCGGCGACATGAGCTGCCATTGTTCCAGCCAGTCCGGCCCCTCAAGGGCCAGTATCATAAGCGCTGGCAAAACCACCAGAAACCCGGTGATGATCAGCATCGCGCTGAAGAAACCTTTGAACATGTCGATCCTCCTGAATGTGATAATGTCACCATCAGTTAGACGCTGGCGGACCTTCAACAAGGGGGTTTGCGACCCTATGGCGCAGCTGTGTCCCGCGCCGATTTTGCCCGGATCGAATGGCGTGTGAATTTTCCCCAAACGGCGCTTGACGGCACCGCGCGCTGCGCCTAATAAGCGCATCACGCCCAAGCGATTGGGTGGGCAGTGAGCGGTTGTAGCTCAGTTGGTTAGAGTGCCGGCCTGTCACGCCGGAGGTCGCGGGTTCGAGCCCCGTCAACCGCGCCACTTTCATTTATTCCTTCAGGAAAGTGGTATTGTGGCCCGTTTACTGGACAAATTGCCGTGGCTGATCGTATTGGCGTTGTGCGCGACACTGGGTCTGGCGCCAGTCACGCCTGAGCCGCATATCTGGGAAAAACTGAAAATGCTGGCCGCTGGCGATTTGTTGCGTCCGATCGACTGGTTCGATCTGCTTTTGCATGCGTTACCGTGGGCCTTGGCCTTGGCCAAACTGGGCCGGGAGATCAGCCAAAAAAGGCGCTAAGCGCGGCGCAAGTTTCATCCGCTGACGTGTCGGGAAAGAAATGCCCACCGGGAATGGCCCGTATCTGCATATCATTGCATTTGGGGCCCCAAGCGGCGGCCATATCATAGTGTTGCGCCATGGCCCCATCTGCGCCGTATGCCACTAGGGTCGGGCAGGTGACCCGCTGCGTCAGATCGGCGGCATCATCGTGAAAATCCACATCCAAAGCCGCCCGGTAATCGTTACACATCCCGCGGATGGTGTCGGGATCGCGCCACGCCGCGCGATAGGCGGCCAGTTGTGTGGCGTCGAACTGTGACAGATCGGACTTGCCCCAGCCTAAAAGGCAGCTTTCGAAAAAGGCATCTGGATCATGCGCAATCATGGTTTCCGGGAACGGCTCGGGCTGTGCCAGAAAAAACCAATGGTAATAATCGCGGGCCACGTCCACGCGTAAATCGGCCAGCAGGGTATGTGTGGGCACGATATCCAGCACCGCCATTCGGGTGATGGTATCGGGCGCGTCCAGAGCCAACCGATGCGCCACGCGCCCGCCGCGATCATGGCCCGCCACGGCAAAGCTGTTATGGCCTAAGTGCGCCATCAGGGCCAAGACGTCACGCGCCATGTTGCGAAAGCTGTAGGCGGCCACATCCTGCGGCTTGCCGCTGTCGCCATAGCCGCGTAGGTCCGGGCAGATGACCGTATGCGTCGCGGCCAGAGCGGGCGCAATGCGCGCCCACATGGCACGCGTCTGCGGAAACCCGTGCAGTAATACCAAAGGCGGCCCCGCGCCACCGACGCTATAGCCGATATCCACCCCGTTCGGCGCAATGATCTCAGAGCGGAAACCGGGGATGGGCATTGTGGTGCCTCAGTCCTTGCTCAGCGCATCAAGAATGCGCGCCCAACTGCGCATGCCCTTGTGAAAGCTTTCAAGATCGTATTTTTCGTTGGGGGAATGGATGGCATCATCGTCTTTGCCAAAGCCTATCAGCATGGCGTTCATGCCAAGGATGGATTGGAAATGCCCGGCAATCGGAATCGAGCCGCCACAGCCGACATAGGCGGCCTCGTCTGGCCATTCATCCGACAGGGCTTGGCGGGCGGCCTCAAATGCGGGATCGCTGGTTTCCATGACCGACGCGGCCGATCCGCCGTGCTCTTTGAAATCGACGCTGCAATCGTCGGGCAGGCGGGCCTGAACGAAATCGCGAAAGGCCGCGCGGATGGTGTCGGGGTCTTGGCCTTCGACAAGGCGAAAGCTGATCTTGGCATGGGCTTGCGCGGGCAGAACGGTTTTGAAACCGTCGCCAGTATAGCCGCCCCAGATGCCGTTGACCTCGGCTGTGGGGCGTGACCAGATCATCTCAAGCGGCATGCGGCCTTCCTCGCCTGCGGGTTGGCTCAGCCCGACAGATCCCAGAAACCCTTGCCAGTCGAAATCCAGACCTTCCCATTGGGCGCGGACTTCATCCATCAATTCCGGGATGCCGTCGTAAAAACCGGGAATCGTTACGCGGCCCGTGCTGTCATGCAACTCGGCCAGAATGCCAGACAGCGCCCGAATGGGGTTCATTGCCAAGCCGCCGAAAAAGCCGGAATGCAGATCAACCTTGGGGCCGGTGATCGTCAACTCTTCGGTCACCATACCGCGCAGCATGGTGACAATCGCCGGGGTTTTCGATTGGAACAGGCCAGTGTCGCAGATCAGCGCGATATCGGCGCGCAATTCATCGGCGTTTTGTTCCATGAATGGCACCAAAGAGGGCGAGCCTGATTCTTCTTCGCCTTCGAGAAAGATCGTGATCTTGCAGGGCAGGGTGCCGTTGACGTCGCGCCACGCGCGGCAGGCCTCGACAAATGTCATCAACTGGCCCTTGTCGTCCGAACTGCCCCGGCCCCGGATCACCCGGCCTTTGGCGGTATCTTCAAGCTTTGGCTCGAACGGCGGGCTGTCCCATAATTCCAGCGGATCGACAGGCTGCACATCGTAGTGGCCGTAAAACAAAAGGTGCGGCCCATCGCCATCAACATGGCCCACGACCATTGGATGCCCCGGCGTTTCGCGTTTCTCGGCCTTTAAGCCAAGGCTGTTGAGGTCATCAACCAGCCAATCCGCCGCCTGCGCGCACGGCCCGGCATAGGCCGGATCGGTCGAGATGGACGGAATGCGCAGCAATCCCAACAGGCGGTCGGTTGCGGCGGGCAGTTGGTCGTCGATGCGGGCCAGAACGGCGTCCAGTGACATTTGCGATCCTTGGATTTGCTTAGTGGTTGGCCAAGCGTAACAGGTGGCGCGCTGCTGTCCAGCGGGCTTGATCTAGGTCAAAGTGGGCGGGGGCGTCAATTTGTAACCTGTTGCGTGAGGGGGGTGACATCTATATGCATCGCCAATAGTGAATATGTCGCTTGCGCTGCGACACCGGCCCTTAAATGGGGTGGCAAGGACCGAAGGAGGAGACGCCAGTGGATTACTCTGCGAAGCTGGATGACGCGATAAACCGTCTGCACGAGGAGGGGCGGTATCGCACCTTTATCGACATTGAGCGTCATAACGGTCAGTTTCCTCACGCTACATGGCGCAAGTCCGATGGTTCTGAGCAGCCGATCACCGTTTGGTGCGGCA
>DATFJQ010000069.1:0-38052 GCA_035269125.1 Roseovarius sp. | reverse complement strand
GTCTGCGCGCTGCTGTGAAATCCGCCGCCGCCAACCTGCGCGAGGCATCGCAATGAGCCGCGCCGGAAAAATCGCCCGCCGCTCCTTTTTGATCGGGTCCGCCGCCATTGCCGGGGGCGTCGCCTTTGGCGTCGTCATGTACAATCGCCCGCATAGAAACCCGTTGCTCGACACTATGGCCAAGGACGAGGCCGCGTTGACACCCTATGTGCTGATCACACCGCAGGGCACCACGCTGATCACGCCCCGCGCCGATCTGGGCCAAGGGGCCTATCACCTTCAGGCGGCCTTGATCGCCGAAGAGCTGGACGTGTCGCTGGATCAAGTCACGGTCGATCCCGGCCCGCCAAGCCCGGCCTATTACAACACCGCCCTGTCGGGCGATGCGGTGCCCTTTGCCGCCACCGATGACAGTTGGATGGCCGAAACAACGCGCGCGGTGATGGACGCGCCGATGAAATTCATGGGCATCCAGATCACTGGCGGATCGACCACCGTGCCCGATGCTTGGGACAAACTGCGCCATGCGGGGGCGGTGGCCCGTGAAACGCTCAAGGCCGCAGCCGCCGCGCAAACGGGCCATAAGGCCCGCGACCTGCGCACAGAGGAAGGCGCGGTGATTTTGCCCGACGGCACCCGCCTGCCCTATACTGATATGGTGGATGCGGTCGCACAGACCGATCCGGTCACCGATGTCACCCTGCGCGATCCATCCCAGTGGCGTCTGATCGGGCACGATATGCAGCGGCTGGACATGGTCGCGAAATCAACCGGCACGCAAGAATATGGGATTGATGTTACGCTGGACGGTCTGCTGCACGCCGCAGTGCGCACAAATCCCAGGCAAGGCGGTGCCATGCGCAGTTTTGATGCCGCAAAGGCCGAAACCATGCGCGGCGTGCACAAGGTTGTCGCCCTGCCCGGCGGCGTGGGTGTTCTGGCTGACAACACGTGGCGCGCCATGCAAGCGGTGAACGCGATCCAGATCGAATGGGATGAGGCAGACCTCTATCCCGCCGAGATGGCCGACCATTGGGCCATTTTATCCGACAGTTTTAATGATGCCGCGCGCGACAGTCGTTTCCGCGACGATGGCGATGTCGAGGCCGCCCTTACCTCAACCGATATCGTGCAGGCCGAGTATCGCGCGCCTTATCTGGCCCACGCCCCGCTTGAGCCGGTGAACGCCACAGTGCTGGTCAACGACGCCCGCGTCGATGTGTGGACCGGCACGCAGATCCCGCGCTTTGTTCAGAATAACGTGGCGAATATCACCGGGCATGACGCGCAAGACGTGCATGTTCACGCGCAGATGATCGGCGGCAGCTTTGGCCATCGTCTGGAAGATACCGTTGTGCGGCACGCGGCCAAATTGGCGCTGGCCGTCAAAGGCACGCCAGTCAAACTGACATTGTCGCGCGAAGAGGATATGATGCACGACTACCCGCGCCAGATTGCCATGGCGCAAGGGCGCGGCGCGGTCGCCGACGGTCAAGTGAAAGCACTTGACCTGGGCATTGCCATGCCTTCGGTTTTGACCTCACAGCTTGGCCGTCAGGGCCTGCCCGCCGCAGGGCCGGACCTTCAGATTGTTGCGGGGGCGTGGGATCAGCCCTTTGCCATCCCCGATTACCGTGTGACCGGCTACCGTGCCCAAGGGCTGGCGCCGGTCAGCTCGTGGCGGTCGGTCGGGGCATCGACCAACGGGTTTTTCCATGACGGGCTGCTTGACGAACTGATCCACGCCGCCGGGGCCGATCCGCTGCAAGAACGCCTGAGGCTGTGCAACCACGCCTCCTCCCGCAAGGTGCTGGAGGCCGTGGGCGAGATGGCCAATTGGGGCAGCCCGTTGTCTGAGGGTCAAGGGCGCGGCGTGGCCTATTCCCTGTCGTTCGGCGTGCCCTGCGCCGAGGTGGTCGACGTCACCGACACGCCCGATGGCATTCGCATCGACAAGGTGTTCGTCGCCGCCGAGGTGGGCCGTGTCGTGGACCCGGTGAATTTCGAAAATCAGGTGCAGGGCGGTGTGATCTGGGGCTTGGGCCACGCGATCCTGTCCGAGATCACCTATGCGCAAGGCCGCGCCGAGCAGGACAATTTTGACAGCTTCCCGTTCCTGCGTCTGTACCAATGCCCCGAAATTTCCGTGCGCGGGTTGGAAAACAGTGACAGCGTGCGCGGGGTGGGTGAGCCGCCCGTGCCACCCGCCGCCCCGGCCCTTGCCAATGCGATTTTTGCAGCCACGGGCCAACGCCTGCGCGAGATGCCATTCCACAAGCATATCGATTTCGTATGACACCTTTGACAGCGCCTGCGTCTCACGTTATCTGAACACGTGTTCATTTAAAGGATCGGAGACCGCCATGCGCCTGACAGACACTGCCGCGATCATCACCGGGGGCGCCTCTGGCTTGGGCGAGGCCACAGCCCGCCACTTTCGCGACCAAGGCGCGCAGGTCACCATTCTGGACCGCGACAGCGACCGCGGCGAAACCGTCGCGCATGACATCGGTGCAACATTCGTCGAAACTGACGTGACAGATGAAGCTTCGGTGCAGCATGCGGTGGCCACAGCCCTGTCCCATATGGGCAAGATCACCACTGCGGTAAACTGCGCCGGGATTGCCACCGGGGAAAAGACCCTTGGCAAAAACGGCCCGCATGATCTGGCCGCGTTCCGCCGAACCATCGACATCAACCTTGTGGGCAGCTTCAACGTCGCGCGGCTGGCCGCGGCCGAGATCGCCAAGACCGCACCCGGACCCAATGGCGAGCGTGGCGTTATTATCAACACAGCCTCCATCGCCGCGTTCGATGGCCAAAAGGGCCAAGCGGCCTATGCCGCGTCGAAAGGCGGGATCGCGGGCCTGTCATTGCCCATGGCGCGGGATCTGGCCCGCGAAGGTATCCGCGTGATGGCCATCGCACCGGGCATTTTCCTGACGCCGATGATGCAAGGCCTGCCGCAAGAGGTGCAGGACCAATTGGCGCAAGACGTGACGTTTCCCAAACGTCTGGGCGATCCGGCTGAATATGCCGAACTGGCCCGGTTCATCGTCGAATGCGATTACCTGAACGGCGAGGTGATCCGGCTGGATGGTGCGCTTCGTATGCAGTGACGGTCAGCCCGGGACAGGAAACAGCGCCTTGCGCATAAATGTCTCGGGGTCGAGTGCGAAATCATAAATCTTCGGCCCATTCCAGTGGGGCATGTAAAACTTGAACGCCTGCTTTTTGCGGCGCATATCGTAGCGCACCGTCAAGGCCGGTTTGTCCGTCAGGCCGTTGCCAAACACCAACAACTGTGAAACGTCAGCTGCCCGCGCCGCATCCTGCACTGCGCAGGACAGCAGCACGTGTTCGCGATGGCCATATTCGCCCGCTTGATTGTGGGTGATCACGATATCAGGCTTGAATTGCTGTATCGCGGCAAAAGCCGCCCCTTGCAGGAGTGGATACAAGCCATGCCGATGGATCGGGCGTAACTGCTGCGCCGCGCTGTCCTGATGATCGTTGTTAAGAGCAATAAACCGTCTGAGCGGGCGGTGATGGGCTTCGACGGCAAACGGGTATTGGAAATGCGCCACCCCCAACCAGTCGCAGACTTGCCGCATGGAATTGCCGCGCGTTTCGGTGTCCTTGCGGCCCTCGGCCGGGCGAAAAAAGCAGGCCACTGTAACCTGTGAATTCTGCGCGATCTGTTCCAGAAGACCACCCGCAAACAGAACCTCGTCATCTTGATGCGCGGTGCAGACCAAGACACGTTTACCTTTGAGGTCCTCCAGCTCGACGCTGTCTGCCAAGACATCTTCGCCGATTTCCAGCGTTCGGAACAATTTGCTATAAACCGCCAAAAGGTCGGGGTCGGTGACGTCTCGGGCCAAGCCGCGCGCGATCATCATCGCGGTGTCGCCCTGCACATGGCCGTTGGGGTAATCGCCCTGCATCAGATATCCCTGCCCCGCCAGTGCTGGCCAGATCGCCTCAAGTTCCTGAATGCGGCCTTTTTTGCCACCGTCCAAATGCACCATATCAACGGGCCCAAACGGGCAAGTCTGCGCGACGTCCTGCAAGCCTGCGACAGCCTCTTTGCGGATCATCCTGAAACGGTCTGGAAAACGCGTTTCCAGCCAGTGGGCCGCGGCGGGCACGAACACATCCACAGGTGGCCAAAACGGCTTGAGGCGCTCCGCCATGTCGATGCCCACGGCCTTGAGGGCGGGGTTGGCGTGGAGCGCCAGCAACACCGCGTGCCCGCCCGCTACGCCAACTTCGACAAAGCTGCGCGAACGCTGCGCCACAGCCACCAATGCGCGGCGTTTTGGTTCCATCTCTGGTGAAAACTCGGCTTCGTGGAAATTTTCCAGTTTATTCCGATACAAAACGTTGCCGTTTATGACGGCGTCTTCGCCTGCGGCCTCAAGCGCTTGTACAATCGCCGTGTTCAGGGCCTTGAGATCCTGTAAAAAGGCCGGGGAAGCGACTACATCTTCGTAGCTTTGCACGCATCCATACTCCAAAAAAGAAAAACGGTTCGGTAAACAGTTCATAGCCCGAACTGTAAATCAACACAGCCCCTTTTGTGTGGGCGCGCAACGTCAGGTCGCGCCCTCGGTCTCGATCTTCAGGTCGTGACCGCAATGTTTGCAGAAAATCGCATCGACATCATGCTTGATCAGGCCGCATTCGGGGCATTTGTGCTTGACCTTTGCAGGTGAAAAAATCGCGCGGACCAGTTGCAGAAACAGGCCCACGCCCACAACCATGATGCCAACCGACAATAACCGCCCCAAGGGCGTGGTCATGGTGATATCGCCGAAACCGGTCGTCGTCAGGGTCGCAACGGTGAAATACAAAGAGTCAATATAACTGTTCAAGCCCGGCTCGTCGCCGCCGCGCAACACTTGCACAAGTGCGGTCATGGCGAAAATGAACACCAGCAGGTTGATCGCGGCAAGGATCGCATCCTCATGCCGACGGAAAAACAGCGCGTCGCGCCGCAAGTCTTTCAGCAGATGGTAGGAATGCACCAAGCGCAGCGCCCGCAGCACCCGCAAGACCGCAAGCCCCTGACCGATAAAAGGGGCGGCCAGCAGGGAAAACAGAACGACAATATCCACAATCACGTAAACCTGCCGCATCAGGCGTTTGCGATTTTCTGAAATCCAGAACCGCATGCCAAGATCCAACAGGATCAAGAAGGCGATCACGACATCAAATGCCATCAGCACTGGCGTCAGTTTCATAGTCGCCGTGGCCAGAAAAAATGCGATGGTCACCGCATCAAAGATCAGCAGGCCATAGCGAAACCGCGTGGCCCGTTTGCTGCGGCCTTCATACAAAAGCCTGATCTTGTCTTTCAGCGGTCTGTCACTGCTCATTGTCACCTCGCATGCCAATCCACACGATAGCAATACAGTGCCGACTGACAAGGTCAGGCACCCGTTTCGGCCTTTTCTTCAAGCCGCAGCCACTCATCCTCGGCCTCTTGCAAGGCGGTTTGACGCGCTGTCAGCGCCTCGGTCGCTTTCTTGAATTTTACGGGTTCGCGGGTGAACAGATCGGGATCGGCCAACAACTGTTCCAGTTTGCCAATCTCGGCCTCCAGTCGCGCCATCTCTGCGGGCAATGCCTCAAGCCGGTGTTTTTCGGTGAAGGACAGGCCAGATGCCTTTGATTGCTTGGACGTTTCAGCGGGTGACACATCAGCGGCAGATGCTGATGACTTTGCCGATTTCGAGGCGGCATGCGCGCTATCTGTGCCGCGCTGCGCGCGATAATCACTCCAACCGCCCGCATACACCGTCGCACGCCCGTCCCCTTCCATCGCGATGGTCGTGGTGGCGATGCGATCCAGAAAATCCCGGTCGTGACTGACCAGCAAAACCGTGCCGTCGAAATCGTCCAGCAATTCCTGCAACAGATCGAGGGTTTCAATATCCAGATCATTGGTTGGTTCGTCCAGCACCAACAGGTTGCTTTCCCGCGCCATCAGTTTGGCCAGCAACAAGCGCGCCTTTTCGCCCCCCGACAGCGCTTTGACGGGCGCACGCGCCTGCCGTTCGTCGAACAGAAACTCCTTGAGATAGCCAACCACATGCTTGGGCTGCCCACGCACCATAATCTGATCGGCCTGACCGGATACGCGCATGTCCTTGTCGCCGGTCAGACTGTCCCAAAGGGTCATTTCCGGGTCCAACTGCGCGCGGGATTGATCGAACACGGCAGGCAACAGATTGGTGCCGTGCTGCACGGTGCCTTGATCGGGCTCGATCTCTTTCATCAACAGCTTGAGCAGGGTCGTTTTGCCCACGCCATTCGGCCCGACAAAGGCCACCCGTTCGCCGCGTTGGATCCGGATCGAGAAATCACGCAGGATGCACTTCCCCTCGTAAGCCTTTGAAATATCGTTGGCTTCTATCACACGCTTGCCGGATTTCGGCGCTGCGGCCAAATCCATAGCCGCCGCCCCTTGGCGTTTGATCTGCGAGGACCGCTCGGCGCGCAGCGCCTGCAAGTTGCGCACCCGGCCCTGATTGCGCTTGCGGCGCGCGCTGATGCCTTCGACGGCCCATCGGGCCTCGGACTTGATCTTGCGATTCAGCTTGTGGCGGGCTTGGTCCTCGTCTTCCCAAACCTTGTCGCGCCACGCTTCGAAATCCCCAAAGCCCTTTTCCTGTCGGCGAATAACACTTCTGTCGATCCAAAGGGTTGCGCGGGTCAGCTCGCGCAGGAATGCACGGTCGTGGCTGATCAAGACAAACCCGGTTCGGGTGCTTTTCAACTCGGCCTCAAGCCATGCAATGGCCTCGATGTCCAAATGGTTCGTTGGCTCGTCCAACAGCATCAAATCGGGCGCTTCGGCCATCAGTTTGGCCAGCGCCGCGCGGCGGCGTTCGCCACCCGATGCGGTGGCAACCGGCGTATCGGGTTTGAATTTCAGACCTTCCGCCGCCATGTCCACGCGGTAGGTTTCGCCCGGATCAAGCTCGCTGGCGGCAAACTCGCCCAAGGTGGTGAACCCCGACATATCGGGGTGCTGATCCATATACCCCACGCTGGCACCGGGTGGCACGATACGATCCCCTGCATCCGGTTCGACCAACCCGGCCATGACCTTCATCAAGGTCGATTTGCCCGACCCATTGCGCCCGACAAGCGCGACGCGATCGCCCGGTTGAACCACCAACGAGACCTTGTCAAAAATCGGGTCGCCGCCGAAGGTCAGTGAAATATCGGAGAGTTGAAGAAGGGGTGCACGTGCCATGAACGCGGGCTATCCCGCGCCCCGCGCGCCGTCAAGCATCACCATCGCCGCAGCCACGTAAAGATAACCGCCGGGGTGCTGCGCCGCACCTACTGCGCGACGCTGCGCAACAGCCTTTTGCGTGCCGGCGGGATTGCTGCAATCTCTAGGCCGGTGAAAACGTGCAAGGTGTTCAACTGCTTGTCGATCACGGCATGATCGCTGACCCAACCGCCCATCATCAGGTATGTGCGCAACAGCGGCGGCATGGCCAACATGCTGCGTTTTATGTCCGGCGTGGCCCGACGCAAGCGGTCGGCAAAACGGACAACCGACGGCGATTTCACCCGCGGCAACCAACGGCGCGGCGCAATATGCCGTGCGGCCAGCATGGCCAACGCATCGCGGTGTTTGCCGACATCCGCCCCATGAAACGACGAGCACCCGAACAAAAGCTCGATGCCCGTGTCGTCCACAAAGCGTGTCATCGCGCCCCACGCCACGCGTAAAATATCGGGATCATGCCAGTCCGGGTCGATGCAGAACCGGCCCATTTCCACCATTGGACCCTGAAATTTCGCCAAGGCCGACAACTCATAGAATTGTGCGGAATAGCTGCGCCCGATCTCGCGCCCGTCGCTCAGGGCAAGCATCCGAAAGCAACACACCAAACGCCCGCTTTCGGATTCTTCAACAAGGATATGGGTGCACAGGTCATCAAACGGATCTTGATCCAGCACATTGGGATCGCGCTCTGCCCCATCCAGAAAGGCAACGGCGCGCAGTCGCTGTGCCGCGGTCAGATCAGCCTTGCCCCGCCCGATGCGCGCGCGATACCGGCCTTTGCACAATGCTGACATTCCATAGCCCCTTCATACTGATCACAAATCGTATGTGGGGCCTCTGAAACACGCAATATGTGACAGGCGTTTGTCGTGGATCAGTTGAACATCTGGGATGGGTCAATATTGCCGAAATTGCCCAGAATCTGACGCAAGAACCCGTTATCGACGACCGACGAATCGGTGACGCGCCGCGACAACGGAACGATAATGCCATCTTCCAGTGCGAATCGTTCGATATTGGCAATGGTGTCATCTTCGGCAAAGCTGATCGCCAGAACCTGACGCTCAACCTCTTCCGGGCGGAACATGCCATACTCACGCACCCGACTGCGCACATAGTAGTAATCACCGCCGTTCAGCATCCCAGACACAGACGGCGTTCCGATCACATCGTCCACGGTTGCGCGTGTATCAACGCCAACGACCAGCTGTTGCAGGTCGTCTTCCAGCGGGACATAGCCGTGGTTTTGGTAGGTGGCAGAACACGCCGTGAGGGCAACGAAACCTAGTGCGGCTATGGCGCCGCGCGTTCGCTTTATGATACCAATCATGTTCACCCTCTTGATCTTGGCTCGATATGCCTTTTATCCCGCTTACAACAAGGTGGGCTACCGGTTCAAGAAAGGAACACATCGCTTTGACGAATGACAGCAGCCAGAAAAAGACGGCATACCGCTTATCAGAGCTATCCGCCGGACGCCCGACCACGTTCGAGTTGCGCCCCGACAAGCCGCAGATGGAGCGTATCGCCGCCGAGTTGGGGCTTGAAGGGCTGCGCAAGCTGTCTTTCGTCGGCACCGTCAGGTCCGAGGGCAAAACCGATTGGCGCCTTGACGCCATGCTGGGGGCAACAGTGGTGCAGGGCTGCGTCATCACGCTTGATCCTGTGACAACCCGCCTGGACACGCCGGTGAAACGCGTTTTCGTGAATGACATGCCGGACCGCCTTACCGAGGACGAGGTCGAAATGCCTGACGATGACACGCTGGAACCCCTTGGCGATGTGATTGATCTGAACACCGTGATGACCGAGGCGCTGGCCCTTGCCTTGCCCGACTATCCGCGCAGCAGCGACGCGCAGTTGGAACAGACCGAGTTCATGCCCCCTGATGCGCAACCGATCCGCGAAGAAGAGACCAAACCGTTTGCAGCCCTTGCTGCGCTTAAAAACAAGTTCGACCAAGAGCAGTAACGCCAAAAAACCACTTGCCCTTGTGCCAATTCACTGTATTTTCGCGCTTTCATCGGAATTTGGGGTTGAACCGGCGGCTCGGTACGGATTAAGAGCCGCGGACACTCGTGAAACCGGGCCGCTTGGCCCACAGGAAATTGAGGTTGCGACATGGCTGTCCAACAGAACAAAGTCTCGAAATCACGCCGCAACAACCGTCGCGCTCATGACGCGCTGGTTGCAGGCAACCCGAACGAATGCCCCAACTGTGGCGAACTGAAGCGTCCGCATCACGTTTGCGCGGCTTGTGGCCACTACGCGGATCGCGAAGTCGTTGCTATGGTTGACGAAGTCGATTTGGACGAAGACGCGGCCTGAACATAAAAAGGGCGGGCGTCCGCATGACCGCAGGAACGCAAAATTCTGACGCGGGTGCCGGACGCACCATTATCTCTGTGGACGCCATGGGCGGCGATACGGGACCGGCAACTGTTGTTGCCGGTGTTTCGCATTCCGCGAAGAAAAATAATGACCTCGGGTTCATCTTGCATGGCCCGAAGGACATTCTTGAGCCCTTGGTCGCCAAGCGAAAGAACTTGGCTGGCCGCTGTGAAATCCGTGATGCGTCCGAAATCGTCAAGATGGAGGACAAGCCCGCCAATGTCTTGCGGCATGGGCGGGAAACATCGATGTGGTCGGCGCTTGAATCGGTGCGCAATGGCGAAGCGCGTGTTTGCGTCTCGTGCGGCAATACCGGTGCGTTGATGTTGCTCTCGGTGGTGCGCCTGCGCAAACTCAAAGGTATTTATCGCCCCGCGATCGGGGTGCTTTGGCCCTCCAACAATCCGCAAGGCTTCAACATCATGTTGGACGGAGGCGCAGACATCCGCGCCGATGCCAAGGATCTGATGCAATATGCCCTGATGGGCACGTCTTACGCCCGCAACGGTTTTGGCCTGACGCGGCCGCGCGTCGGGCTGTTGAATGTTGGCACCGAAGAACACAAGGGCCGCGCCGAACTGAAAGAGGCCTATGACCTGATCGCAGCCAACGCCAAACGTTCGGATTTCGAATTTGTCGGATTTGTCGAAGGTCGCGATCTGCCCGGCACGCGCTGCGACGTGATTGTCACCGACGGGTTTACCGGCAATGTCGCGCTGAAAACAGCCGAAGGAATCGCTTCGCTATTTTCAGAACTTCTGCGCGAAGCGTTTCGATACTCTTTTTTGTCGCGTTTTGCCTCGGCTCTGGCCTACCCGTCATTGCGACGCCTGAAAAAGCGGATCGATCCGCGCCGCGCCAATGGTGGCGTTTTTCTGGGTCTCAACGGGACGGTGGTCAAATCGCACGGTGCCGCGGATGCCACGGGCGTATCTGCCGCCGTCAAGCTGGCATTTGAATTGGCGCAGTCGGGCTTTACCGAAAAGCTGGCCGCGCGGGTTGCATCCGCCACGATGCTTGACCAAGATGTTGACACTGATAACTCAGACAATGGTGACACTGAATGACGCTGCGCGCCGTCGTGGAAGGCGTCGGGCATTATCTGCCCGACAGAATTGTGTCGAACTCGGAGTTCGAGAAAACCCTCGACACGACGGACGAGTGGATTCGGACGCGCTCGGGCATAGAACGCCGGCATTTCGCGGCCGAGGGGCAAACCACGTCCGAGTTGGCCAGCAACGCGGCCCGTGCGGCGTTGGACAACGCCGGGCTGACGATTGACGATATTGACGGCATCATCGTAGCCACCTCGACACCTGACCTGACCTTTCCCTCGGTCGCCACCATGGTTCAACAGGAACTGGGCATGACCCGTGGGTTTGGCTTTGACGTGCAGGCTGTGTGCGCCGGGTTCGTTTATGCGCTGACCAACGCCAATGCCCTGATCATCGCCGGCCAAGCCAAGCGCATGCTGGTGATCGGGGCGGAAACCTTCAGCCGGATCATGGACTGGACCGACAGATCGACCTGCGTTTTGTTCGGCGACGGGGCCGGCGCATTGGTTCTGGGCGCGCAAGACGGGGCCGGTGACACCAGCGACCGGGGCATTCTATCGGCAGATCTGAATTCCGACGGGCGCTACCGCGAAATGCTGTACGTCGATGGCGGCGTGTCGTCGACGGGCACGTCTGGCAAGCTGCGCATGCAGGGTAACCCGCTGTTCCGTCAAGCCGTGGAAAAGCTGACCTCGACCGCCGACACAGCGCTTGAAAAAGCAGGGCTTCAAGGCGCTGACCTGAACTGGATCGTTCCGCATCAGGCCAATATTCGGATCATTCAGGGCACCGCCAAGAAAATGGGCCTGTCGATGGACCGGGTGATTGTCACGGTTCAGGATCACGGCAACACCTCGGCGGCATCAATCCCCTTGGCGATGTCTGTTGGCGTCGAGCAGGGCCGGATCAAGCAAGGCGATTTGGTTTTGTGCGAGGCGATTGGCGGCGGGCTGGCATGGGGCGCGGTCGTCCTGCGCTGGTAGGATCCTTTCCCGCGCAAACAGCGCGTGCCAAGTCGTTGATATTGACTCGGAAATTCTTTCCGCCCTACAGTCGTTTGATAAACGAGGGGACATCATGACCGAGACAACAAAAACCAGAATGGATTTAAGCGAGGCCGTCTTCCGCGAAGTCGGGCTTTCGCGCAATGACTCGGCCCAGCTTGTGGAAAGCGTTCTAGCGCATATGTCAGACGCGTTGGTTCGCGGAGAGCAGGTCAAGATTTCGTCTTTCGGCACGTTCTCGGTGCGTGAAAAATCGGCCCGTGTGGGGCGCAATCCAAAAACCGGTGAAGAGGTGCCGATCAACCCCCGCCGGGTTTTGACCTTTCGGCCCTCGCATCTGATGAAGGATCGGGTTGCCGCCGGTAACAAACGCTAGGACAGACCTGTATCATGGGCAAATCCGCCGACGCCTTCCGAACCATAAGTGAGGTTGCCGACTGGCTGGAAACCCCGGCCCATGTGCTGCGGTTTTGGGAAAGCAAGTTCAGCCAAGTCAAGCCCGTCAAGCGGGCCGGCGGGCGCCGGTATTATCGCCCCGCTGACATGATGCTTTTGGGCGGTATCAAAAAACTGCTGCACGACGACGGGATGACCATCAAGGGCGTCCAAAAGATGCTTAGGGATCAGGGCGTTAAACATGTTTCGGACATGGCTCCGGCACTTGAGGACGGTCTGCAAGACGCGGCCGAAGCTGCAATCACGTTGGATGCGGTGGATCAAAGTCCATCCGACGGGGCACAGGTTTTGGATTTTGCCCGTGGCCCTGCCAAGTCAGATACATCTGCGCCGGTGACACCTGACGCTGAGCCGATGGATGAGCCGCGCGAACCTGAACTGTTCGAGGGGTCCGAAGCCGCAACAGGCGAGCCAGATACGCCACCGGCCCCGACGGCTCCACCTGAACCAGAGGTAATGTCAGACGCCAATGAGGACACCAAAGTGGATCAGCCGGACACGCCTGAACGCGTCGACAGTATGGCCACCCCTGCCGATCCGTCCGCGGCGCCCGATCCGTCCACGTCAGACGACACGCCTGATGCGCCGCAGACAGCCGCCGTTCCAACTTTCAGCCATCGCAGCGTCGAGGAGAGCCCCGAACAGGATGCTCCCCTAGTGCCGCAAGATGAAAGCGCTGAGGATGTCACTGACGACCAAACTATAGTGGACCCTGAGGCCACAACGCCCCCTGAGGCCCCTTCCCCTTCCCCGTCACCCACGCCGCACATGATTGACCTGCCAGACGATCCGCCTGACACTGTCGATGCCGGTTCCGGTGCTTTGAGCACCCTTTGCAACGTGTCGTCACCGCGCGACGCCGATACCGCAAAGCAGCTGGAACAGATTGCGGAGCGCGTGCGTGCTTTGATCAAAGCATAGGCCAGTCTCTCCCTGGCCTTGCATATTAAAAATCGGTTTTTCCCTCTTGTTCCCAGCTTCAAAACAGGTATGTAACGGCCTCATGTCGGGCTATAGCGCAGTCTGGTAGCGCGTCCGTCTGGGGGACGGGAGGTCGCAGGTTCGAGTCCTGCTAGCCCGACCATGAAAACCGCCCCCAACACCGGATCCCGACTGGGGCACATGTCCCGCAAACCGGGGCCGCCTAGCGCTGAGGGGGATGAGATGACCGGTGTACTGGCAAGCCAGCAGATTTCAGCCCTGATTGCAGACGGTCGCATTTCCGCCCAACCCGCCGTCATTTCCGAGCAAATTCAACCAGCCAGTCTGGATCTGCGACTTGGCAACGTGGCCTACCGTGTGCGCGCATCATTTTTGTCGGGCCATAACCGCAGTGTTGCCGATCGTTTGGCCGAACTTGAAATGCACCGGATCGACCTGAGCCAAGGCGCCGTTCTGGAAAAGGGCTGTGTCTATGTTGTCCCCTTGATGGAACATCTGGATCTGCCCTCGGGCATGCAGGCCGTTGCAAACGCCAAATCGTCGACCGGGCGGCTGGATCTGCTGACCCGCATGATCACAGATGGCGGCACCGAGTTTGATCGCGTCCCGCAGGGCTATCAAGGCCCGCTTTATGCCGAGATCTGCCCTAGAAGTTTTTCCGTTCTGGTCCGGCCGGGAATGCGCCTGAACCAAATCCGGTTCCGTGATGGCCAGTCGATTCTGGATGATGGCGCGCTGCGGGCCTTGAACGCGGAGACACCTTTGGTGGATGGCCCCGCCGTGATCAGCGACGGTTTGGGGTTTTCCGTTGATCTGAAACCCGAAAACGGCACGCTGGTGGGCTATCGCGCCAAACCGCATACCGGGGTGATTGATCTGGACAATATCGGCGGTTACGCCCCGTCAGAGTATTGGGAAGAGGTTCATTCCGACACCGGGCGCATCATCCTTGACCCCGGTGCGTTTTACATCCTTGTCAGCCGCGAAGCGGTGCATATTCCGCCTGCCTATGCCGCTGAAATGGCGCCTTATCTGGCCATGGTCGGGGAATTCCGGGTGCACTACGCGGGCTTTTTCGACCCGGGCTTTGGCCATGACGCTGCAGGTGGTGCGGGATCGCGCGGCGTGCTTGAGGTGCGCTGTCACGAGGCCCCGTTTGTGCTGGAACATGGCCAGATTGTCGGGCGGTTGGTCTATGAAAAAATGGATCAGGTGCCACAACAGCTATATGGTGCGGACCTGAAATCGAACTATCAGGGCCAAGGCCTGAAACTCAGCAAGCACTTTCGCGCGGCCTGAGCAGAGCCACTTTCAGAATTTGCCAAACCGCCGATTAAGACGCATGGCTTGGCGCGCGCGCTTTTGGGTCTCCCGACTGTCTGGCCCGGTCGAAGGCTCCTGCCCGGTCTGATCTTGATCCTGATCCTGCACCTGGGTATTGGACCGGTTGCGCCCAAACCGTTTGCTGGCCGCGCTGATCCCTGCGTTCATGCCGCCGCGCATCACTTTGCGCATGACCATCCGGATCACCATATTAACTATGAAGTTGGCGTTCATTGCGGCCTCCTAAACTATCTACAAACCCACACATAACATCAAATCATGCAGTTTTCAGGGCATTCGCAAGATTTTTAACCCTTAGTCTTCGAACATCTCGCTTTGATCGGTATCCTCGCCATCCTCGCTGTCGCCATCAGGCGACATCGCACCGGGCGGTGGCCGATTTTCCAAAAGCCCGGCCGATCGCAATTCCTTGAGGCCCGGCAGATCGCGCGCGGACTCAAGGCCGAAATGATCCAAAAAGGATTGTGTGACCACGAATGTCACAGGGCGGCCCGGTGTCATTTTTCGGCGGCCAAAACGAATCCATTCCATTTCCAGCAATTGATCCACAGTGCCGCGGCTGACCGACACGCCCCTGATCTCTTCTATCTCGGCGCGCGTGACAGGCTGGTGATAGGCGATAATCGCCAATGTCTCGATCGCCGCGCGGCTAAGCTTGCGGGTTTCGACCGTTTCCTTTTGCATCAAGAACCCAAGGTCAGGCGCGGTGCGCATCGCCCATGCCTCGCCAACCTTGACCACCTGCACGCCGCGCCCCTCATAGCGTTTGCGCAGATGCGCCAAGGCTTCGGCCGCGTCACAGCCGTGCGGCATCCGGGCCTCCATGTCCTTGACCGTGACCGGTTCGGCACTGGCGAACAGGATCGCTTCGCACATCCGTTCCTGTTCGGCGATTGGCGGGGCCTCGAACAGGGTATCTTCTTTTTCGTCTGTATCGTGTGACACTGCATCACTCCCTGCGGCGCAACTGAATCGGTGCGAACATGTCCTCTTGCCGGATTTCGGCCTTGCCTTCTTTGACCAACTCCAAAGAGGCCGCAAAGGTCGAGGCCGTGGCCGACCGCAGCCGTGCGGGATCAGAGGTGAACCCTTCGGGCAGATAACTTGAAATATCGGTCCAGCTCGCGGCAAACCCGATCAACGGGCGCATCCGTTCAAGCGCTTGTTCCAAGGTGAACACGGCATCCCGATCCATGATGTAGGGGCGAAACTCATCCTTGGTCCGAATGCGCGCATAGCCCTGCATCAGGTCCAATAAAGTGGCGGTATAGGTCACCCGTTTGACCCGCATCACATCTTCGGGGATGCCACGGGCAAAGAAATCGCGGCCCAATTGATCGCGCGCCATCAAGGTGGCCGCCTGTTCGCGCATCGCTTGCAGGCGTTCCAACTGAAACGCCAGATGCGCGGCCAGTTCCTCACCGGATGGCCCCTCTTCGGTGGGGTCCGGGGGCAGCAACAGCCGTGATTTCAAAAAGGCCAGCCATGCCGCCATGACCAGATAATCAGCGGCCAATTCGATACGCAATTGCTTGGCCCGTTCGACAAAGGCCAGATATTGCTGCGCCAATTGCAGAACGGACACTTTGCGCAAATCCACTTTCTGGGTGCGGCTGAGGGTCAAAAGCAGGTCCAGCGGTCCTTCGAATCCGTCGACATCAACGATCAACGCCTCGGCCGCCATACGGTCGGCCACGCTTGTCGGTTCTGTTTGATCTTCCTCGAATAAGTCCTCAGACATCACCACGCCCGTTTAGCAATGCATCAAGCTTTGCTTCAACAGCGGGAATGTCAACCTTTTGGGGCGTTTTGCGCGCCGCCAAGGCCCGTTCGGCCCGGTCTTGGGCCTGATCGCCCATCTGCCCTGCCGCTATGGCCACCGCGCGGCGATCGTCTAACGTTGCGTTACACAACAGAACCACATCACAGCCCGCCGCCAGCGAGCGTTGTGCAATTTCGGGCAGCGGGCCGTTCAAAGCCTTCATCGAGATATCATCGGTCATGATCAACCCGTCGAACCCAATCTCGTCGCGGATCAGCTGCATCACCTTGGGCGACAGGGTGACGGGCAGGTTATCAATCGCCGAGTATACCAAATGCGCCGTCATCCCCATGGGCAAATCGTTCAGCGCCTGAAACGGGGCGAAATCAATGCTGGCCAAATCCGAGTGTGGCGCGTCCACCCGTGGCAGATCAAGGTGACTGTCCACCACCGCGCGCCCATGTCCGGGGATATGCTTGATCACGGGCAAAACCCCGCCATCCAGCAGGCCCTCGGCCACCGCGCGGCCCATGCGGGCGACGGTGCCCGCGTCAAACCCGTAACAGCGGTTTTTCAGGAATTCGTGGGTATCCGGCCCGGCCACATCGACCAAAGGCGCACAGTTGCTATCAATGCCCAGATCATGAAGTTCGGCGGCGATAAGCCGATAGCGCAAATACATGGCCTGCGCGGCATTGGCCCCGGCCTCGGCCACGTGCTCAAGCGGGGGCAGCCAGTCGCGCCACAGCGGCGCGCGCAAGCGCTGCACGCGCCCGCCTTCTTGATCAATCGTTATGGGCGCGTCACGGCCCACGGCCTCGCGCATATCAGCGCAGAGCGCGCGGACCTGTTCGGGCGTGTCGATGTTGCGCGCGAACAGGATAAACCCGAACGGGTTGGCGTCGGCAAACAGGCGTTTTTCCGCGTCCGTCAGGCGCAGACCTTCGGCATCAAGGATGCACGCGCCAAAGCGCGCGCTCACCGGGTCACCACCGGGATACAATCGGCGTTCTCGGCCACAAGCGCCGAGCAGAAGCGGCGCGCATCGCTGAGGTCGGCAAACCCCATGGCCCGCAAACGGTAGAACGTGCGCCCGCCACTTTGCGCCTTTTGCACGACACGATCCTTACCAGCGAGATATTCGTCGAACTTGCCGCTGAGGCGCGTCCATTCCTTTTGCGCAATCGCTGCGGATTCAAACGCGCCCAATTGCGCCATACGGGTGCCCGCCGGAATATCCGCCGGGTCTATATCACGGGCCACGTCAGAAGATGCCGGGGCCGTAACCTGCCGAACCTGAGACAAGGCCGCAGGGCGCAACCGGGGCCGCAAAGACCGGGCCAACCCATTTTCCGGGTCGGCGGTTGCAAGCACCGCAGACGCTTCCGGCTCAGGCTGCGCCGCCACTTGCTTGGGGGGCTTTTCGAATTTCGGCGACCCTTGGGCAAGCTGGGTGGCCAACGCCTCGACCGTGGCCAGCTGAATGGCCTCGCGGTCCGAGGTGACGCGCGGCTCATCCTCGGCTGTCGGGCTTAGCTCTGTGGGGGCGTCCGTAGCCTCGGGCGCGGCCTGCGCCATCTGCTGCGACGGCACGTCCTCCAGCGACAGGTCCAATGGCTTGGGCGCAAGGATCAAACGGTCTGCAGGCTTGGCCGCGGTGCCTTCTGCGGCCACCTGATTGACCGCCAATCCCTGATTGATGGCCTGCCGTCCGCCCGGATCGTCGGGTTGGACGCGCATCGGCCCTTCGGCGGCACGCACCACCGGCACACCGCTGACGTCGCGCACCAACAGCTTGTAGCCCCACACGCCAATCCCGGCGATCAGCGCCAAAGACACCACCGCACCCACAAGATTGGTGATTTTTCTAACGATATTGCTATGGTTCGGCGCAGCCATATGCTGCGCAGCTTGCCTGTCTGCCATGTCTCGCCTCGCTTTGCCGCCGACGATACTTGGCCGCCGGGGTCATTGCCTTGCCTGATCCCCGGCTTGCACGGTTTTTACCGCATTTCTTCCGCAGGGGTTACGCCCAGAATACCAAGACCCGAGGAAATAACAACGGTCACGGCCCGCGCCAAAGCAATTTTCGCCTGACTTGTGGCCGCATCGCCCTCTTGCAGGAACCTCAGAGTGGGATCGTCATTGCCCCGGTTCCACAGCGCATGCAGTTCGGACGCCAGATCATAGAGGTAAAAGGCAATCCGATGCGGCTCATTGGTGCGGCCCGCGATCTCAACCATGCGCGGCCATTCGGCCAGCTTCTTGGCAACCGCCAATTCAGCGTCATGGGTCAGGATTGACAAACCCGCCCCCGCCAAAGCGGCATCATCCACGGCAATGCCCGCCTCGCGCGCCTTGCGCAGCACCGAGTTGACCCGCGCATTGGCATATTGGACGTAAAAAACCGGGTTGTCTTTGGACTGCTCCAGCACCTTGTCAAAGTCGAAATCAAGCGGCGCGTCGTTCTTGCGGGTCAGCATGACAAAGCGCGTCACATCCTTGCCCACTGCATCGACGACATCGCGCAGGGTCACGAAAGTCCCTGCCCGCTTGGACATCTTGAACGGCTCACCGTTTTTATAAAGTTTGACCAATTGGCACAGCTTGATGTCCAAAGGCACCCGGCCATCGGTCAGGGCCGACACAGCGGCTTTCATCCGTTTGACATAGCCGCCATGATCCGCGCCGAACACGTCGATCAGCATATCAAAGCCACGGCTGACCTTGTCGTAGTGATAGGCGATATCAGGGGCGAAATACGTCCAACCGCCATCGGATTTCTTCACCGGCCGGTCCACGTCATCGCCATGTTCGGTGGATTTGAACAGGGTCTGTTCGCGCGGTTCCCAATCCTCGGGCTTTTTGCCTTTGGGCGGTTCCAGCACGCCCTCATAAATCAAGCCCTTGTCTTCCAGCGCTCGCAACGCTTCTTCGATACGCCCCGTGCCATAGAGCGACTTTTCCGAGTAAAACACATCCATCTCGACGCCAAGCGCCTTCAAATCCGCGCGGATCAGCGCCATCATCGCGTCGGTGGCAAAGGCCCGGATTTCCGCCAGCCAGACGGCCTCGGGCTGGTCGACATAGGCATCGCCAACCTGATCTTTCAGCGCCTCCCCCACGGCAATCAGGTAGTCGCCGGGATAGGTGCCATCCTCAAACGCCACGGCCTGCCCATGGGCCTCAAGATACCGCAGATAGACAGACCGCGCCAAAACATCGACCTGCGCGCCGCCATCGTTGATGTAATATTCGCGGGTGACATCATAGCCCACGAAATCCAGCAGGCTGGCCAAGGCATCGCCAAACACCGCGCCCCGCGTATGGCCAACATGCAGCGGGCCGGTGGGGTTAGCGCTGACATACTCGACATTCACCTTTTTGCCCGCGCCCATACCCGAGCGGCCAAACCCGGCCCCGTCCGTCAGGGCCGTTTGCACCACATGCTGCCACACGCCATCGGCCAGCCGAAGGTTCAAAAAGCCCGGCCCGGCCACGTCGGCGGTTTCGATCCGATCACTGCCCAACAGGCGCGCCGCCAGATCAACCGCGATGTCGCGCGGCTTTAGCCCGGCGGGCTTGGCCAACACCATGGCGGCGTTGGTGGCCATATCGCCATGCGCGGGGTCGCGCGGCGGCTCGACCGTGACGTTGGCAAAATCCAAGCCCTCGGGCAGTTTGCCTTCGGATTGCAGAACCGCCAGTTCATCCAGAACCAACGCGTGAATTTCGGTGAACAGATTCATCGGAATATCCTTTGTGCGTTGGCGCAGGGTTTACCACTGCCAGTGCCCGCGTCAATCGCAAGGCAAGTCCACGGGCAATACAGCCCCCGAGACGGTCCGGGCTTGCGGCTGGCACAGCCACAATAGGGTCTGGGCTAGACTGGCCTGACCACACTGTGTTTGCAGCATTGATACGTTGGACACACGCACAGCGTTGACTGCCCCCTGCCCCGGCGGCCCGTCCTGCCAAGCAAACTCTTGCTGCAAGGCTTGAGGAAGGTGCTGCATGGCGCGGTCATAGGCCCATGCCTCAGCCTGCGCTTGCGCAAAGGGTGCGACACAGACGATAACCACACGAGGAAAATCGGCGGCCCTTAGGCCGGTGACAAGCGCGCGCGTCAACGCTGGGATGGCCGCGATCACCGCACCGGGGCGCGCCGGCACCGCCAACGCCTGCACATGGATCAAAACATCCAACGGTTCATCGCCCCATTCCGCCCCCAATAGGCGGCACGAGCGTGGGCGCAACACATCCAAGACCAGATGATCAAGATGATCTGGCGCCGCTTTGACCGTCTGGCGCAATGCCTGCTCGTCGCCACCGACAAGCACGCCGCGCGCGCCTTGGTGCGCCAAAGCCCATGCAACCGCATGGCCAATCGCACAATCCGCACCGGCGATCAAAGCCGTTTTTCCTGCCAACCGTTGATCTTGCAAGACTTGCACTCATTCACTCATAGCGGCGCAAAAGTACTTCTTTACCTCTGGGCTCACAATCCAAGGTTTGATTTATTCCGCTCTGTGTGGGTCAGGTTGCGCCTTGTCCCGGCTGTCTTTTTGAGGCGAAAAGGAAAGAAGGGTCACATCTTTTTGCTTGCGCGGCGTCTCATCGGCGACGATCAAGCGCAGCTCGCCTCCCGCATCGTGTTCGGCCAGCAAAATGGCCTCGGGGTTCGCGGCACGCCAAGTTTCAAAGGTATATTCTTCTGTCAGCTTGGTGGCGCGCATCTGCCAACCGGCACTCATTTTCGAGGCAAGGTCCAAATAAGTCAGGCCACCGGCAATCGCGCGCCCCCCAAGCGTGGTTGGCAATGCGTGACGGCGGCTGTCTTGCTTGGCGCGCTTCAGTTGGAACACATTATCGCGGCCAAATTCCGGCCCCAGATCGGTGGCGACAAGCGTGTTGTAGGCATCATTGTCACTGACAGCCAGAACACGGCCATAACTTGTAATCTCGGCCCCGTGTTCGGCGGCTTCAGACAGAATATCGCCAAAAAACACCGGCAACCCGGCCTCGCGGGCGCTGCGCAGACGGGCGCGGTTGGCATCGGCGATCAGCACCGGCACATCGCGCTTTTGCAACGCTTCGGCAAAGGCCGCCGCAAAGCGTGACCCGCCCACGATGATCACACCGGGGTTGCCCTTGTCCGCCAAACCAAGCGCCGCCGCGAAGGGGCGCAGGGAAAAGCCGTGCAAAACGACCGTGACAGCCACCAGCGCAAATGCCATCGGCCCCAGCAAAGCCGCATCGGCAATGCCCGAGGCGACCAATCGTTCACCAAAAAGCCCGGCGACAGCCACCAGAACCACACCGCGCGGACCGGTCAGGCCCACCAGCAGACGTTCCCGCATCGGCAGGCTGGTGCCCAATAGCGAAATCAGAACCGTCAGCGGGCGCACCAGCAACACGACAACGATCACAAAGGCCAAGGCGCGCCAATCCAGCATCGCCAGCTTTTCGAAATCCATATTCGCCGCCAGCAGGATGAAGACGCCTGAGACCAACAAAATGGTCGCGTGTTCCTTGAACCGGCGCATCTCGGTGTAGCTGGGCAGATCCGCATTGGCGATCCATATGCCCATGACCGTGACAGCCAGAAGCCCGCTTTCATGCAGCACCGAATCGGACAGCGCAAAGACCCCCAGCAAGGCCGCGAACAAAACCGGCACTTTCATATATTCCGGCACCCACGCCCGGCGGAAAGATTCAGCGATGATCGCGCCCGCAGCCACGCCCATCACGGCGGCCACGACAATCCCGCGCGCCATGGCCCAAGCGGCATCGCCCATGGTATCTGCCGTGTTGAGAACCAAAACAACCTCAAACGCCAGCACCGCCGCCAACGCGCCAATCGGATCATTGACGATGGCCTCCCACTGCAACAACTGCGCGGGTCTGCGGTTCAACCGGGCCTGACGCAGCAATGGTGCGATCACGGTGGGGCCTGTGACAATCATGATGCCCCCGAACACCGCCGAGGATGCCCACCCCAACCCCGCCACGTAATGCAGCGCCAAGGTCGAGAACAGCCAGCCAAGCGGCGCGCCCAGAACCACAAGGCGTTTCACACCTTCGGCCGCGCCCCGCAGGCTGTGCAGGTTGAGGGTCAGACCGCCTTCGAACAGGATAATCGCAACCGCGATGGAAATCATCGGCCCCATCAGTGGCCCAATATCGCGGGACGGGTCAAAAACCCCAAGCACCGGCCCAATCAGCAACCCGGCCAGCAGCATCAACACAATCGCAGGCATGCGCAGGCGCCATGCCGCCCATTGCGCCCCGACGCCAAGCGCCCCAACCAGTGCAAAACTCAAAACCGGGGCCAAAGCCCCATCTGCCGCAGCCTCAATCGCCATTTATGATTTGCCTCCCCATGCACCCGAACCTCCGGCCCCACCCAATAGCCGCGCATGTTGCTGTAACGCGAACCGGTCGGTCATGCCCGCGATATAATCGCTGACCAAGCGCGCGAGAGTGGTTTCATCCCGCGCCGCGTCGACATCATCGCGCCAACGGTCTGGCAAAAGCCCCGGTTTCGCAAGGTAGAACGGAAACAGCTCTTCGACGACGTGGGTCACTTGTGCCCGCATCTCCATGACCGATGGGGCGCGATACATTCTGGAAAACAAAAACTCTCTGATCCGGGTCAGGTCTGCCCACATTTCAGGCGAAAACTGGATAACCGGACGTCCAAGATGGCGAATTTCGGCGGCACAGCCGGGCGCGGCCCCGTCCAAGAGCGCACGCGAGGTTTCGATGACATCGCCCACCATTACCCCGAACACGCGGCGCAACGCCTCGTGCCGCTGCCTGTAGGCATCAAGACCGGGGTAAAGTGCATCCACCTCGGCATAACACGGGCCAACAATGGGCAATTCGCGAATATCGTCTTCGGTGAACAGCCCCGCGCGCAAGCCGTCATGCAAGTCGTGATTGTTATAGGCGATATCATCGGCCAAGGCGGCCACTTGCGCCTCGGCGCTGGCATGGGTGTGCAATTCAAGATCGTGGCGTGCGTTGTAATCGGCCAGCGCATAGGGCAAATCGCCGGTGACCGGGCCGTTATGCTTGGCGATGCCCTCCAACGTGTCCCATGTCAGGTTCAGCCCGTCGAACTCGGCATAGTGCCGCTCAAGCGCGGTGACAATCCGAACCGCCTGCGCGTTGTGATCAAACCCGCCATAGGGCTGCATCAGCACGTTCAAAGCATCCTCGCCAGTGTGACCGAACGGCGTGTGCCCCAGATCATGCGCCAAAGCGACGGCCTCGGTCAGTTCTTGATTCAAACCAAGCGCCCCGGCAATCGTCCGCGCGACTTGTGCCACCTCGATCGAATGGGTCAGGCGGGTGCGGAAATAATCGCCCTCATGCTCGACGAAAACCTGTGTCTTGTGTTTCAGGCGGCGAAAGGCGCTGGAATGAATGATCCGGTCCCGATCACGTTGAAAACACGACCGGAATACGCTTTCATCCTCGGCCACCAGCCGGCCTTTGGTCTGCGCCGGAGTCGAGGCATAGGGCACTTGCATGTCAGCTATCCTTGTCGCGGGTTTCCCTGCTCCATATATTGCAAAGGACAAGACAACGAAACCGTCAGGAGAGCGCAATGCAACTGCCCCCAAAAGTGACCGAGCGCGCGTTTGCGCGTCTGGCCGAAATCGGCGCCGCAGACGAAGGCAACGCCCTTCGAGTTGCCGTGGAAGGTGGCGGGTGTTCGGGGTTCCAGTACGAGATCCGTCTGGATAACCCCAGCACAGATGATCTGGTGCTGGAAGGTCAGGGCCAAAAAGTTGTGGTCGACAGTGTGTCTTTACCATTCTTGGCCGGCGCAACGATTGACTTCACCGAAGAACTGATCGGCGCACGCTTTACAATTGATAATCCCAATGCCAGCAGCTCTTGCGGCTGTGGTACATCTTTTTCAATGTAATCAATAATTTGCGGATCACATCTAACGCAAGACCTTAATGTTCGCCATTTTTGCTGACCCAAGGCTGGCGCTTGTCTCGGGGTTGGTCTTGCGCGATAGAAGGCATCATAGGTGCAGGCAAAAAAGGCGCAGATCATGAAAATCGCCAGTTTCAATATCAACGGGATCAAGGCGCGCATTCAGGCCCTGCCGGATTGGCTGGACGAGGCGCAGCCTGATGTTGTGGTGTTGCAGGAAATCAAATCCGTAGATGAAAACTTCCCGCGCGACATCTTCGAAGAACGCGGCTATGCTGTCGAAACCCACGGTCAGAAAAGCTTTAACGGGGTTGCTATCCTGTCCAAGCTGCCTCTGGAGGATGTCACCCGCGGCCTGCCCGGCGATGACAGCGATGAACAGGCCCGATGGATCGAGGCCACCGTGATCGGCGACACAACCCCCGTCCGGGTGTGCGGGCTATACCTACCAAACGGCAACCCGGCGCCGGGGCCGAAATACGACTACAAACTGGCATGGATGGAGCGGCTGAAGCACCGCGCCGCCGAGTTGCTGACCACCGAAGAGCCCGCGCTGATGGCGGGCGATTACAATATCATCCCGCAAGACGAAGATGCCAAACGCCCCGAGGCGTGGACGAAAGACGCGCTTGCCCTGCCCGAAAGCCGTGCCGCGTTTCGTCGAATCGTCAATCTAGGCTTTACCGAAGCGTTCCGCGCGCAGCATCAGGGGCCGGGCCACTATACGTTCTGGGATTATCAGGCCGGGGCATGGAACCGCGATGACGGCATTCGGATCGATCATTTCCTGCTGACGCCACAAGCCGCCGATTTGCTGACAGACTGTCAGATCGACAAGGATGTGCGCGGGCGCGAAAAACCTTCGGATCACGTGCCGATCTGGATCACGCTGGACGCATAAGGCCCGCGTCACACACTGGGCCGGGTCACGTCGTATCCGTAAATCCAATCAAACTGGTGCAGCAATCGGTCAGGGGCCACAGCCCCGCCAATCCGCAACGCCGTGTGCGCCGCCCATCTGAGCGGCGAAAAGGCCAGATGGTATTTCCACGCATTGCCGTTGGCCGCCTCGACCACCCGTGTCGACCGAAGCTTGCGACGCTGTTGATAGGTCAAAAGGCGGCTTTCCAGATCCCCTGCCCCATCCAGACAATCGGCCAGGGCCCAGGCATCCTCAAGCGCCATACAGGCGCCTTGCGCCATGAATGGCAATGTCGGATGCGCGGCATCACCCAACAGGGCCGCGCCGCCACCATACCAGCGGTCAGCCACAGGATGGCGAAACAAGCCCCAAAGATTGACGGTTTCAATCCGCGACAACATGCGCTGCACGTCCGCGCCGAAATCCGCGAAGGCGGCTTGCACCGCGACGGGGTCGTCTTGCTGGCTCCAGCTTTCCTTGGCCCACGCGGCGCGTTCCTGCACGGCGACAAGGTTCAGGTAATTCCCGTCGCGCAACGGATAACTGACCAGATGGCGGTGCGGCCCCATGTGAACGCGGGCCACGGGCGGGGCATTATCGGCATTGGGCACAACCGCGCGCCACGCCACCTGCCCGGTGAAAAACGGCGCAACCTGTCCATTCAGCGCCGGACGCACGACCGAATGCAGCCCATCCGCGCCGATCACAAGATCCGCGGACATGACGGCACCATTGCACAATGTCACCCGCGCTTTACCCTGATCCTGCGCCGGGCGGACCGACTGGACGTTTTGCAACAGCCGGACCTTGACCCCGGCCTCACGCGCGCCTTGCGCCAGAACGTCGATCAAATCGGCCCGGTGGACAAAATAATAATCCCGGCTGTCCAAACGCCCCAAATCCAACGAAAGAACCCGCGACCCCCGATAATCATGCAGGTTGACCGCGCGCGCCTGCACGGATCGATCACGCAAGGCCTGCCCCAATCCAAGCGCATTCAGCACGACAAAGCCGTTCGGACTAATTTGCAGTCCGGCACCCACTTCGGAAAGCTCGGCGGCCTGCTCCAACACGGTGACATCGGCCCCGCGCATCGCCAAAGCGCGCGCCGCGGCCAAGCCGCCAATTCCACCGCCGATGATCAGCGTTTTCAATCCATCCAAACTCATGACATTCTATTGAAACGAAAAACGCCGGAGCGAAAGCCCCGGCGCCTATGAAATTTAGTGAAGGTCATGCTCAATCGTCGCGATGGACTTTTTCGCGGCGTTCATGACGCTCTTGCGCTTCAAGGCTCATGGTTGCGATTGGCCGTGCATCCAGACGCTTGAGGCTGATCGGCTCGCCCGTGACTTCGCAGTAGCCAAATTCGCCCTCTTCGATCCGGCGCAACGCCGCATCGATCTTGGCCACCAACTTGCGTTGACGATCCCGCGTGCGCAGTTCAATCGCGCGGTCGGTTTCCTCGCTGGCGCGGTCTGCCACGTCGGGAATCGCGCGTGTTCCGTCCTGCAACCCCTCGATCGTATCGCGGGTATCTTCCAGCAGGTCATTTTTCCAGTTGTTCAACTTGCGGCGAAAATATTCCAACTGGCGTTCATTCATGAACGGTTCGTCTTCGGCCGGTTGGTAATCTTCGGGCAGAAAGACTTCGGCTTTCATGGTGGTCCCCTCATCAAGGCCAACGTCCGACATTGCAATCTCCTCAGATCGTGGCGCTTCCTTGCGGTGCAATTACACCCGCTGCAACCGAATGTCACTAGGCAATCACGCTGCATTGATGTGTCGGGCGGTTGCGCCTACTGTGCTGGACAAACTTGCCTGAAAAAAACGCATAAGGACCAAACCGCACATGAAGTTCGAAGGCACCGAAAGCTACGTCGCCACAAGTGACCTGACCGTCGCCGTGAATGCCGCCGTCACCTTGGAACGCCCCCTGCTGGTCAAGGGCGAACCCGGAACTGGCAAAACCGAACTGGCCCGTCAGGTGGCGCAGGGTTTGGGCCTGCGGATGATCGAATGGAACATCAAATCCACCACCAAGGCGCAGCAGGGCCTATACGAATATGACGCGGTATCGCGCCTGCGCGACAGCCAACTGGGCGATGAACGCGTGCATGACGTGCGCAATTATATCCGCAAGGGCAAACTGTGGCAGGCTTTTGAGGCCGACGAAAAAGTCGTTTTGTTGATCGACGAGATCGACAAGGCCGACATCGAGTTTCCAAACGACCTTCTGCAAGAACTCGACCGGATGGATTTTTTCGTCTACGAGACCGGTGAAACCATCAAGGCCCGGCAGCGGCCCATTGTCATCATCACCTCGAACAATGAAAAAGAGCTTCCTGACGCGTTTTTGCGGCGTTGTTTTTTCCATTACATCCGCTTTCCCGATCTTGAGACGATGAAACAGATCGTCGCCGTGCATCACCCCGGTATCAAGGACCAATTGCTGACAACCGCCCTCACCCAGTTTTACGAGCTGCGCGATCAGGCGGGGCTGAAGAAAAAGCCATCGACCTCGGAGGTTCTGGACTGGCTCAAGCTGCTATTGGCCGAAGACCTCAGCGCTGACGATCTCAAGCGTGATGGCGCCGACGCCCTGCCAAAACTGCACGGTGCTCTTTTGAAAAACGAACAAGACGTGCATCTTTTCGAAAGGCTGGCTTTTATGGCGCGGCGCGCCAGATAACATGTGAAAAGGACAAGCGATTGGCGGTAAAGGCAGAAAATATCTGCAATCCCCCCTGCGGCCCGGAAAATGAACCGGGCCACAGTTTTGCCGCGCTTCGTCCTTACGCTGGTCAGGAAAGGCAGGCATCTACTGCCTTGTCCTGTGACGGCGTCAGCGTATCTCGATGGGTGGCCCGAAAAATTGCGGCCATCGTGAAACATGCAGGCCCAAGCAGGTGCATCGGGCGGGGCTTGAATTTTCCCGTTCGCATGGCACGAGAACCAAGCTTTGGGGGGCACATGCGTCGCGTTATCCTACCTATATGTCTCATGCTGGGCGCATGCATGCCCGGGCAGTCTGGCGATATGCCCTCGCGGGCGGCGACGGCCGATGTCTCGGGCCTGCCAGCGATCAAATCGTTTTCCGCGCCGCGCCCGGTGCCGCCCATGCGGTCAAACGCGGATATCAAGCGTGACTTTCTAGAGTTGTCGTTCCAGTTGGAATCAGGGCGGCGGCTACAGCATTTCTCACGCTTCGAAGCGCCGATCAGCATCGCGGTTGCCGGCAATCCCCCCCCAACCTTGATCCCGGATTTGAACCGGTTGGTGCACCGTTTGCGCACCGAGGCCGGGATTGACGTGGCGCGCGTCCAAGGTGGTGCCGCCAATATCACGATCGAGGCTGTATCGCGCGCCGAGATCCGTCGGAACCTGCCAAAAGCGGCCTGTTTCGTTGTGCCCAACATATCGCGCCTGTCGCAATACCGCGCCGCGCGGCACAGCCGCGTCACGAATTGGAGCTTGCTGACCGAGCGCAAGAAACTTGCGATCTTCCTGCCCAACGATTCCTCGCCGCAAGAGGTGCGCGATTGCCTGCACGAGGAACTGGCGCAGGCGCTTGGCCCCCTCAACGATCTGTATCGGTTGCCCGATTCGGTGTTTAATGACGACAACGTTCATACCGTTCTCACCGGTTTTGATATGCTGATTCTTCGCGCGTATTACGCGCCAGAATTGCGCTCGGGCATGACGCGGGCGCAAGTGGCCAACCGCCTTCCCGCTATCCTTAGCCGCTTGAACCCGGCCGGAGACATGCGCGCGCCGCGCTTTGCGTCGTCCACCCCGCGCAAATGGGTCGATGCGATTCAAACCGCGCTTGGGCCGGGGGCCCGCCCCACCGAGCGACGCGAGGCCGCGCTGACAGCCGTGCGCATCGCCGAGGCCGTGGGCTGGAATGACCACCGCCGCGCGTTCAGCCATTTTGCCCTTGGGCGGCTGTCTCAATCCGTAGACCCGGATTTTGCCCAAGATCAGTTCGTCACCGCCGATCAGTTCTACAAACGCACGCCGGGCAATGATCTGCATCGCGCCTACACCGCGTCGCAACTGGCCGCCTATGCCATCAGCCAGGGCCGTGGCGCGGATGCCCTGATGCTGATCAGGCCGCATCTGGCCACTGCCGAGCGATACGAAAACGCCGCTTTGCTGTCGACGTTGATGATGCTGCGTGCCGAAGCACTTGATCTAAGCGGCCGCGTGGCCGAAGCCAATGCTGTTCGGCTGGACAGTCTGGGCTGGGCGCGATACGGGTTTGGGGCGGATTGGGCCGTGCGCGCGAAACTGCGCGAAATATCGGGTCTTAGTCCATTAAAGGGATCGAACGGGTAAGCACAGCACATGATCGTTATCATCGGGGCCATTCTGGGGGCAATCATCGGCGCGACAATCGCCAAACGGCGCAAGGGTCGACTGGCCGATATCCTGCAATATGCCTTTGTGTATATGCTGGTATTCGCGCTGGCGGGCCTGTTCATCACGCTGATTGTCCACCGCGCCATGGTATAAGGGCCGCGCATGTTTCTGCCGTTCTTCGAAACCCTTCGAAAATCCGGCGTTCCGGTTTCACTGCGTGAATACCTGACCTTTCTTGAGGCGATGAACGCCAATCTGGTCACCTATGACATCGAAGGATTCTACTATCTGGCGCGCGCGGCCATGGTCAAAGACGAGAGGATGATCGACCGCTTTGATCGCGCCTTTGCGATCAGTTTCGACGGGTTGGATCAGATCACAGCCGATGACGTTTTGAACGCCGTCGACCTGCCCGCCGAATGGCTGGAAAAGCTGGCGGAAAAACACCTGAGCGATGAAGAAAAGGCCGAGATCGAGGCGCTTGGCGGCTTTGACAAGCTGATGGAGACCCTGAAAGAGCGCCTGCGCGATCAGCAAGGCCGTCATCAGGGCGGCAACAAGTGGATCGGCACGGCGGGCACCTCCCCGTTTGGCGCCTACGGCTACAATCCCGAAGGTGTGCGCATCGGGCAAGACGAGTCGCGCCACCGCCGCGCGGTCAAGGTCTGGGACAAGCGCGAGTTTCGCAACCTTGACGACAGTGTCGAGTTGGGCACCCGCAACATCAAGGTGGCGCTGAAACGCCTGCGCCAATGGGCCCGCGACGGCGCCGATGACGAGCTGGACCTTGACGGCACCATTCGCGCCACCGCCGAACATGGCTATCTGGATGTCAAAACCCGCCCCGAGCGGCGCAATGCGGTGAAGGTGTTGCTGTTTCTGGATGTCGGCGGCTCGATGGATCCGCATATCCAAGTGGTCGAGGAATTGTTCAGCGCCGCGCGCGCCGAGTTCAAGCATCTGGAATACTATTATTTCCACAATTGCCTGTATGAAAGCGTTTGGCGCGACAACGCGCGCCGCTATGATGAACAGACCCCGACATGGGATGTGCTGCACACCTATGGCCCTGATTACAAATGTATTTTCGTGGGCGACGCCAGCATGTCCCCCTACGAGGTCGCCTATCCCGGCGGCGCCAATGAGCATTGGAACGCCGAGGCCGGGCAAGTCTGGCTAGACCGCGCGCGCCAACACTGGCCGTCACATCTATGGATCAATCCGGTGCCGCAAAAATATTGGGGCTATACGCAGTCCATCGGCATGATTTCCCAGATTTTCGAAGATCGCATGGTGCCGATGACCCTTGAAGGGCTGGATCGCGGGATGCGCGCCCTGCTACGCTGACCCACTCCACATCACAGACAGAAAAAAGGGGCGCCACAAGGGCGCCCCAAGTTTTGCTGATCAGGCTCATCATTTGACCGCTCGGTTTCTGCCTGCGGCCTGATCGGCCCGGGGCAAGCGCACCTGCCCCGTGTCCGGTTGTGTGGTTCGCGCCTATCGCGGCGCAAACCGTCGTGTCCTCAGCTACACCCGCTGGTCGATCCGCAGGTGTTGCACTTCATGCAGGTGCCGTTGCGCACCAGCGTGTAATTGCCGCATTCGCCACAGGCCTCGCCTTCATAGCCCTGCATCTTGGCCTTGGTGCGCGCGTCCATGCTGACACTGCCCGCGGCCATCGTTGTGGTCGTGGTCGAGGCGGCGGCGACAGTGGCCGTGCCGCTGGCGGTTTCCGGCACCAGCGTTTGCAGCGTTTCCACCGGGTCGCCCGAGCGATCGAACGCCACGGCACCCGATTGCCCACCGTTCAGCACCACCAGTTCCTGCGGCAGGCGCTTGCGCAGATACCCGGTTGAGCTGATCTGCTTGAGCACCTCCAGCGAGCGTGAGGCGGCGGCGTCGCTCATCTCGGAGATGTTCGACACGCCCTCTTCCTCACCACGGCCCAGATCGTCAAAGCTGGCGCCTTGCGGCTTCACATGGGCCAGATCGGTGCGGTCCAGATAGGACACGGCCAGTTCACGGAAGATGTAATCAAGGATCGACGTGGCGTTCTTGATGCTGTCATTGCCTTGCACCATGCCCGCCGGTTCGAACTTGGTGAAGGTGAAGGCATCCACGAACTCTTCCAGCGGCACACCGTATTGCAGGCCCACCGACACGGCGATGGCGAAATTGTTCATCATCGCCCGGAACCCGGCCCCTTCCTTGTGCATGTCGATAAAGATCTCGCCAAGGTTGCCATCTTCGTATTCGCCGGTGCGCAGATAGACCTTGTGACCGCCGACAATCGCCTTTTGCGTATAGCCCTTGCGCCGCTCGGGCATCTTGGTGCGTTGCGATTTGACGATTTCCTTGATCACCACCTTCTCGACAATTTTTTCCGCCAGCACTGCCGCTTTTTCCTGAGCCGAGCCGCTTTCCAAAATCTCGGCTGCGTCCTCGTCATCTTCGACAAGGCTGGCCGCCAAGGGCTGGCTGAGCTTAGAGCCGTCGCGATACAGCGCGTTGGCTTTGACACCCAAGGACCAGCTCAGTTCATAGGCTTTCTGACAATCCTCGATGGTGGCGTCGTTGGGCATGTTGATCGTCTTCGAGATCGCCCCCGAGATAAAGCTTTGCGCCGCCGCCATCATGTAGATGTGGCTATCGACATTCAGATAGCGCTTGCCCGTCTTGCCGCAGGGGTTGGCGCAATCGAAGATGTGGTAATGCTCTTCCTTCAGATGCGGCGCACCTTCCAGGGTCATCGTCCCGCAGACATGATCGTTCGCGGCTTCGATATCGGCCTTGGAGTAGCCCAGATGCGCCAGCATGTCGAAGGTGGGATCGTTCAGCTTTTCGGCCGGGATGCCCAGAACATTGGTGCAGAATTCCTGCCCAAGCGTCCATTGGTTGAACACGAACCGGATATCAAACGCCGAGCCAAGCGCGCCGTCTACCTTTTCCAACTCGTTGGGGCCAAAGCCGTGCCCGACCAGCGAGGTGTGGTTGATCCCCGGCGCATTGCCGATGGTGCCGTGGCCCACCGCGTAGCTGACGATTTCCTCGATCTGCGCGGGGCCATAGCCCTGCTTTTCCAAGGCGGCGGGCACCGATTGGTTGATGATCTTGAAATAGCCGCCACCGGCCAGCTTTTTGAACTTTACCAGCGCGAAATCGGGTTCGATGCCGGTGGTGTCGCAGTCCATCACCAGACCGATCGTGCCGGTGGGCGCAATCACCGTGGCCTGCGCGTTGCGGTAGCCGTGCTTTTCGCCAAGCGACAGCGCCTCGTCCCAGCTGGCCATCGCCAAATCGACCAGACGTGTATCGGGGCAATTGGCCAGATCCAGCGGCACCGGCTTCACGGCCAGACCTTCGTAGCCTTCGGTTGCGCCATAGGCGGCGTTGCGGTGATTGCGGATCACCCGCAGCATGTGGTCACGGTTGCGCTCGTAGCCCGCAAACGCGCCCAATTCGCCCGCCATCTCGGCGCTGGTGGCGTAGGCCACACCGGTCATGATTGCGCTGAGCGCACCACACAGCGCGCGACCTTCGGGGCTGTCATAGCCATGGCCCATATTCATCAGCAGGCCACCGATATTGGCATAGCCCAGACCAAGCGTGCGGAAATCAAAGCTGCGCTGCGCGATCTCTTTTGACGGGAACTGCGCCATCATCACCGAGATTTCCAGCGTCACGGTCCACAAGCGCGAGGCGTGAACATAGCTGTCGGCGTCAAACTGGCCGTCCTCAAAGAATTGCAGCAGGTTCATCGACGCCAGATTGCAGGCCGTATCGTCAAGGAACATATATTCCGAGCACGGGTTGGATCCGCGAATTTCCCCATCTTCGGGGCAGGTATGCCACGCATTGACCGTGTCGTGGTATTGAATACCCGGATCGGCACAGGCCCATGCGGCGTGGCCCACATCTTCCCACAGGTCGCGCGCCTTGATCGTCTTGGCCACGCTGCCATCGGTGCGGTTCAAAAGCGCCCAGTCATCGTCTTTGCGGACCGCCTCAAGGAAGGCATCGGTGACGCGGATCGAGTTGTTCGAGTTCTGCCCGGACACTGATGCATAAGCCTCAGAGTCCCAATCGGTGTCATAGGTCGGAAATTCGATGTTGTCATAGCCCTGCTTGGCATAGTCCAACACGCGCTTGACATAGGTTTCGGGGATCTGCACCTGCTTGGCGCCCCGGATCGCGCCTTTCAGGGCGTCGTTCGTCTTGGGGTCCACCGCATCTTCGGTGCTGCCGTCCCATGTGCGGATCGCGGCAAAGATTTCGTTCAGCTTCTGCTCGTGCATTTTCGAGCCGGCAACGATGCTGGCGACTTTCTGTTCTTCTTTGACTTTCCAGTTGATGAATTCCTGAATGTCGGGGTGATCGGCGTCGCAGATCACCATCTTGGCGGCGCGGCGCGTGGTGCCGCCCGACTTGATCGCGCCCGCCGCGCGGTCACCGATCTTGAGAAAGCCCATCAAGCCGCTGGATTTACCGCCGCCAGACAGGGATTCGCCCGCTGCCCGCAAGCTGGAGAAGTTCGTGCCGGTGCCCGAGCCGTATTTGAACAGGCGGGCCTCGCGGACCCACAGATCCATGATGCCGCCATCGCCGACCAGATCATCACCGACCGACTGGATGAAGCACGCATGCGGTTGCGGGTGCTCGTAGGCGCTGCTGGATTTGGTCAGTTCGCCGGTTTGATAATCGACATAGTAGTGACCTTGGCTGGGGCCATCAATGCCGTAGGCCCAATGCAGACCGGTGTTGAACCACTGCGGGCTGTTGGGCGCGGCCATCTGATTGGCCAGCATGAACCGCATTTCGTCGAAATAGGCTTTGGCGTCGTCCTCAGAGGTGAAGTAGCCACCTTTCCAGCCCCAATAGGCCCACGCACCTGCCAGACGGTCAAACACCTGCTTCGAGCTGGTCTCGCCACCAAAGCCCGTGTTGTCCTCAGCCGGGACCGACCGCCACAGAAATTCCGGCACGTCCTTTTCTTCGACGCGGGTCAGTTTATGGGGCACGCCAGCCTTGCGGAAATACTTTTGCGCGATCACGTCGCTGGCCACCTGGCTCCAGCTTGACGGAACTTCCACATTGTCCAGCTTGAACACTGTTGTGCCGTCCGGATTGCGGATTTCCGAACTGGTCGTCACGAAGTCCAGTGCCACGTATGCGTCCTGCCCGGCTTTGGTGAACTTTCTTTCGATTTTCATAGTCTTGCTGCCCCATATTCAACGTTTCACTTCTTAGCTTTGCGCCATCGGTTGCCTGTGAGTCACACGACAGACCAAACGCCCCAAGCCACACCAGCAAAGCCGACACAGAACTCACTTATCCGGATCCCCGGATCACATGTTGGGTTACGTCCCTGATCCGCCGCTGCGCACTATATATTGTGGCATGCTAAGCGATAGCCACAATCTGGCGTATTTTAGGCGATTTGGTCAACGGCTTTTTTAGATATTTGTGTGCAAAAAATCATTGACCTTTCGGCTCACAGCCCCGGCGCTGGACTGGCTACGATTCATCCACAGACGGCAGCCAGCCGCGCAGCGCCGCCATCAAGACGCCGGCAAAGTTCGAAAAGGCTCGGGAAGTGAAAGATTTAGCGCATAGCTTTCACAGTTTGCCTGAACATTGCCCCAAGCAGTCTTGGCTGCGCGACTCATCGAAATATGTGACTTATCCACCGCTGTTGATCTACATGTTGTGGATAACAAGAGCGTGACAGAAATCCCATCAATTCCGTAAAATCTGCCGCAAACCATAAAATAAGTGCACAAATAGCCAGCAAATGCCGGCGCAGAGCGCCCGGCACTCTGCCATGTTCACACTATATCTTGTTTTCTTGAAATTGGTCGGGGCGGCGAGATTCGAACTCACGACCCCCTGTACCCAAAACAGGTGCGCTACCAGACTGCGCTACGCCCCGAACCAAGGCCGTGCATACTCGGCCAGAACCGGTTTGAAAACCCCTAACAGGGCCAAGCCGCCGCTTTCGTATCAATTGCCGGATGTCGTAGCTGGCTGCCCTCTGAAATTCCCAGCTGCGCGGCCAGCCCGCCGTTGATCTCAAGCACATACTGGATGTTGCGCCCGCCCATGATCGGCCGTTCGTCATGCGGTTGGGCACGGTGATGCACGCGCCGCACAGTTCCAGTACGGTCGGCAAAAATCATGTCCAACTCGATCAATGTATTCTTCATCCAAAAGCCCACGGCTTTGGGAGCGGGGTAAACGAACAGCATGCCTGCAGTCTTGGCCATATAATCGCGGTGCATCAGGCCTTGTGCACGTTCCTCGGCCTCATCGGCGACTTCGACCGTAAAGGCCGCCTGCCCCCAATCCCCACGCAGGGTAACGCGGTTGTCACGGCATTCTTCCCCCGCGACAACCGACGCTCCAAAAGCCCAAAAGCATAACGCAAGCCCTAGGCGTCGCGTTTTTTTACAGCCATTTCCCAACCACACACCTCCATGGCCATACGGCCACGTTTGCCCTCGATAACACGCATGGCCAAGGCCTCACCGGGTTGCAGATCGGCCAAACCGGACCGACGCAAAACCTCGACATGCACAAACACATCTTCTTCGCGCCCAAAGGTGTTGGCAAATCCAAACCCCTTGCCCTTGTCGAACCATTTCACGCGCGCCGGTTCCAGCGGCGCGGCTCGGACCAGTTCGGGATCGATTTCATCAAGATCGCTCAGGCCGGTGCCCTCGACATCTTCGGGCGGCTCAATGCTCAACACCTCAACGGCTTGGACACCGCGATCGGTGTCCTGCACGTCAATCTCAACACCTGCGCGGTCAGCAACCGAGCTTTGGCCAAAATTACGCAACACATTGGCGTGCAATAGAATATCAGGACCGCCTTCATCGGCGACTACAAATCCGAACCCCTTAACCGGATCAAACCACTTAACGCGTCCCTGTACTCTGCGGATACGTTCATTTTCTTCAGTCACGTTTTTCCTACCTAAAGCGTCTTCATCCCCTAAGACCATTTCTACTCATGCTGTGATTCACCACTCTGTTGCAAGCAGAAATTCCATTTGTATTCAGCGCCTTGCATTTTGCGATACGTGAGTGTCACGGGTTGAGGCGGTGAATTTCCCATTCGTTTTCAGGATGTTCGCGGCGCCAGACAAACCTGTCATGCAGCCTGAAGGCACCATCGGCCCAAAATTCGATCTCGTTGGGAATTATTTTAAAACCGCCCCAAAAGGGTGGTCTCGGCGGATTTGTGCCGTGCCGGGCGGTCATTTTCGCGACCTCGGCCATCAGGGCCGTGCGTGACGACAAGGGGCGCGATTGCTGCGAGGCCCATGCGCCAAGCCTGCTTTTGAGAGATCGGGACGCGTAATAGTCATCCGCATCGGGGCCATCTTCGCGGGTCACCGTGCCCCTTACTCGTAATTGCCGGCGCAAGGATTTCCAATGCAGGACAATCGCCGCTTTGCCCGAGGCGTGCAATTCCTGCCCCTTGGCACTTTCGTAATTGGTGTAAAACCAAAACGCATCGTCCGAGATGTCTTTCAGCAAAACCATGCGAACATTCGGCAGCCCGTCCGCATCGACCGTGGACAAGGCCATAGCGTTGGGATCATTGAGTTCCGTCTCGGTCGCGTCGGCCAGCCAGTCACGGGCGATTTCAAACGGATCGTCCCCTGCGAAAATCCCGGTTCTGTCTGTCATGTGCCTGCCCTTTCCGTGGCCCATTCTTAGTTTTATGTCCTTGCGCGTATCGCGCTTATATAATCCGCGCAAGTGTACTGCGTTTCGCGTGCCAACAACCGTATGCAAAAGCCTCTTTTACTTGATGCCTTATGAGTGATCGCCTAAAGCGTCATGAAGCGAGTTATAGATGGGCCGAGGGCAAAACATGTCAAATCAACTGATGGCGGGCAAGCGCGGCCTGATTATGGGCGTCGCAAATGATAAATCCATCGCGTGGGGCATTGCCAAGGCCTGCGCCGATGCGGGCGCGGAACTGGCGTTCACTTATATGGGCGATGCATTCCGCAAACGGGTCGCGCCATTGGCCGAAACATTGGGCGTGGAACATCTGTTTGATTGCAACGTGTCCGATCCCGCGTCGATTGATGCGACCTTCGCCGAAATTGAAAAAGTCTGGGGCAAGATTGATTTTCTGGTCCACGCCATCGGGTTTTCCGACAAGTCGGAACTGCGCGGGCGTTACGTGGATACCAGCCGTGACAATTTCCTGATGACGATGGATGTCAGCTGCTACAGCTTTACATCCGTGATGCAACGCGCCGAAAAACTGATGACCGAGGGCGGCAGCGCCCTGACCCTCACCTATTATGGCGCCGAACAGGTGATGCCACATTATAATGTGATGGGCGTGGCCAAGGCCGCGCTTGAAGCATCCGTGAAATATCTGGCCGAAGATCTGGGCAAGGACAACATCCGCGTCAACGCCATCTCCGCCGGCCCGATCAAGACACTGGCCGCCAGCGGCATCGGCGATTTCCGCTATATCCTAAAATGGAACGAGCTGAATTCGCCCCTGCGCCGCAA
>DATFJQ010000068.1:0-8484 GCA_035269125.1 Roseovarius sp. | reverse complement strand
AGGCCAACGCGATCGACCGCGCCGCGGTGATGTCCGCCTTCATGGTCGTCAGCATGCGGCGAACGTTGGCATGGTCGATGATCGTGCCGGTGCCCTCCTCGATCAGGCTGCGGCCCTGCTTGCGATCCAGCGCATAGGCCAGCGCGTGCTGATAGGCGCCCTCGGCCACGCCGATGCCCTGCACCCCGACCCCGAGCCTGGCATTGTTCATCATCGTGAACATCGCGCGCATCCCGTCATGCGGCTCGCCCACCAGCCAGCCGGTGGCGCCGCTATATTCCATTACCGCCGTGGGGCTGCCATGCAGGCCCATTTTGTGCTCAAGGCTGACCACGCGCAGATCATTGGCTGGCCCGAGGGTGCCATCCTGACCCGGAATGTATTTCGGCACCAGAAACAGACTGATGCCTTTGGTGCCCGCCGGGCCATCCGGCAGGCGCGCAAGAACAAGATGGCAGACATTTTCAGTAAAATCGTTGTCACCCCAACTGATATAGATTTTCTGTCCGGTTATTGCATAGGTGCCGTCGCCATTGGGGTCGGCCTTGGTGTGCAGGGCGCCCACGTCTGACCCGGCCTGTGCCTCGGTCAGGTTCATGGTGCCGCACCACTCGCCGCTGACCAGTTTAGGTAGGTAGGTATCTTTGATCTCGTCGCTGGCGTGATGCTCTAACGCTTCGATCTGGCCTTGCGTCATCAAGGGGTTAAGCTGAATGGACAGGCAGGCGCTGCTGATCATTTCGTTGACCGCCGCTGTCAAAGAGATTGGCAGACCCATGCCGCCATGGGCCGGATCGGCGTTGATCGACACCCAGCCACCTGCGGCGATTGCCTTGTAGCCATCGGAAAATCCCGGCGGCGTGCGCACGATCCCGTTTTCCAGATGGGCGGGGTGTTGATCGCCGACCCTTTGCAGTGGATGCAGCACATCTTCACACATGCGGCCAGCTTCGGCCAGGATGGCGTTGGTCAAATCCGGCGTCGTCTCGGAAAAGCGGTCGGTCTGTGACACCTGATCCAGACCGACAACATGATCGAAAATGAACTGATATTCGTCCACGGGCGCACGATATGGCATGAGGCTGCTCCTGATCTGTCGCGGAGGCGGCGCTTGGCATCGCGCCGCGCCCACTATATGCGTTTGTTTCAGCCAGAGACTAGCCGAAGATCATCGACCAGCAACCGCAACGCAGCGTCAGAGCCAGATATGCCGCAAAACACAAGACATCTGCCCGCCACGTCCCAAGGCTACACCGAGGCCGCGCAGATTTTGCGCGAGGGCGGGCTGGTGGCCTTCCCGACCGAGACGGTCTACGGCCTTGGGGGCGATGCGCGCAATGACATGGCCGTGGCCGGTATTTTCGAGGCCAAGGGCCGACCACGTTTCAACCCGTTGATCGTCCATGTCGATAGTGTCGAAACCGCGCAACGCTATGTCGAATGGTCCGATGCGGCCGACCGGCTGGCGCATACCTTTTGGCCCGGACCACTGACGCTGGTTTTACCGCTTCGTGAGGATGCGGGACTGTCGCCCTTGGTGACCGCCGACTTGCGGACGCTGGCCATTCGGCTGCCGGCCCATCCTGTGGCGCAGGATTTGCTGCGTGCCTTCGCGGGACCGGTGGCCGCGCCCTCGGCCAATCCGTCGGGACGCATCAGCCCGACCACGGCCGCGCATGTTGCGGCGGGGCTTGAGGGCAAGATCGCGGCGATTGTGGATGGCGGGGCCTGCGAGGTTGGGCTCGAGTCCACCATTCTGGGGTTGGCCGATGGACCTGTTCTGCTGCGTCCCGGCGGTTTGCCGATCGAGGAGATCGAGGCTGCGCTTGGCGCGCCTGTTGCGCAGCGTGCGGCGCATGGGGCTTTGACGGCACCGGGGCAAATGGCCTCGCATTATGCGCCGGGCGCCTATGTGCGGCTGGACGCCGACAAAGCGGGCGAGGGCGAGGTTTTGTTGGGTTTCGGGGCGGTCGAGTGCGATTTGAACCTGTCGGCGTCAGGTGACCTGCGCGAAGCGGCGGCCAATCTGTTTCATCATTTGCATGCCTTGGATGCCTTGGAAGCCAAGGGAATCGCCATCTCGCCGATCCCCGATCATGGTTTGGGCGTGGCGATCAACGACAGATTGCGCCGTGCCGCGGCCCCGCGCGGGTGATTGCAGAGCCGTAAAAGGCCTGCGCAAGCGCAGGCAGGTTAGCAGGATGAGGGGCTCTGCCCCTCAAACTCCCCGGGATATTTTCAAACAAAAGAAGGCCGGATCACTGGCAGCGTTTTTCCGCTTCGTCCAGCGCGGCGGTGTATCCCAGCAAAGAGAATGTGTCCTTGGTGGTGGTGCCGCGTGACGACCGGGCCTGCAACACCGCGTCGGCGCCGCGTTTCATCGCCGCGATGATCTTGGAATCGTCCGAGGCGTTGGCGGGCCATGCCCATTCGCCTTCGGTGAACAATTCAAATTCGGTGCCGCCGATATTAACGTTAACCGTTGATCCGCTGGCGAAAGGGTAGCCACCGGTAAAGGCCACCTGACCTTTCACGCCCGCGCCGGGGCGAAAAAAAGTCATCAAAAGGATGTCACCGCGCCGGACCGCAACGACACGTCCATCTTTCATGTTCACCGTTTCGGTTGGTGATGACACGGCCCAGCATTCGCGCGGGTCTTTGTCCTCGAACACACTCCAAGCTGTTTTAGCCGCAACTTGGTTTGTGCTTTCTTCTTGTGCCCAAAGCCCCGTGGCCGCCATTGCCAAAAAGGCGCCTGACACTCCGCGTGTAATCCATGATACCATGTGTCCAGCCTCCAAGCTGTCCGTAGCCTCAATCCTGTTGGCTGCGCGCCTCCGTTCTGGGGAGTTGTGTTTTGCGCTGCCATCTCATACTCGACATAGCAATATTAGCCCGAAACAGGCGAGACATGAAAGACGCAATTGGCGGAAATCCGCACAGAATCGCCGATCGGAGGCCCTGATGAGTGATGCTGCACCTTTGACTGAAATCTGGCGCGGCCCGATGGCGGAAAGCGTGCATCGTGGGCATGCGGTGATTTGTGACGCGTCCGGCAGTGTTGTCGAGGCATGGGGGAACCCGGACGCCACGGTTCTGCCGCGTAGCTCGGCCAAGATGATACAGGCGCTGCCTTTGTTGGAAAGTGGCGCGGCCAAGGCCCGAGGGCTGACGGATGAACATCTGGCCTTGGCCTGTGCGTCGCATAACGGGGCGGCGATTCACACCCAACGGGTGCGGGCATGGCTGAATGATCTGGGGCTTTCGGATGACGATTTCAGATGTGGCGCGCATCTGCCTCAGGACAGTGAGACCCGCCATGCGATGATCCGCAGCGATGAGGCTCCTTGTCAGGTGCATAACAATTGCTCGGGTAAACATGCCGGGTTTCTGACCCTGACACAGCATATGGGATGGGGACCGGAGTACGTAGACCCGGACCATCCAATGCAAACATCCTGCCGTGACGCGTTTGAGGATGTCACTGGCGAGGATAGCCCTTGTTATGGGATTGACGGGTGCTCGGCTCCGAATTTCGCCACAACGCTGCACGCCATGGGCCGGGCAATGGCATGGTTTGCGAATGCTCAAGACGGGCGAAGCGCACGCGAAAGCGCCGCGGTGCGGCTGTGGCAGGCCATGGTGGCGCACCCTGCATTGGTCGCGGGCGAAACGCGGGCCTGCACCGAATTGATGCGCACCTGCAAAGAGCCTGTTGCGCTTAAAACCGGGGCCGAGGCCTTTTTCGTGGCGATCATTCCGGGCCGCAAGCTGGGTATTGCGCTGAAAATCGAAGATGGTGGCACCCGTGCGGCGGAATGCACGATTGCGGCGTTGTTGGTGCGTTTGGGGGTGTTGGAGGCCGATCACCCTGCAACCCGCCGCTTCATGAACGCGCCAATCACCAATTGGCGCGGGCTGCAAACTGGCATGATCAAACCGGTCGCTGGCCTGATCTGAGGTGACGATTCGCGCCAAGGCGGATTAGTGCCACGGGTCGCACAGGTGCTTTTGGCGCGGGTCTTTGCCGAAAAGGCGCAGCTTTTATAGCGGTATCCCGCCGGAGATTGTCAGGCGGCGGTTGGGTGGCGATCCTGTGCCGAGACAATCGAGCGTTTTCAGCCTGATTCCGCATATTTGCGGGCGGTTCGACAAAGACCCAGACATCATCCGGCGCAAGCCGCAATTTCGGGTCCAGAGGGTGCAAAGACCCTCGTCAACACGAACCGGAAAAGGATGTTTCCAATGTTCAAGAAAATTACTGCTGCCACTTTTGCTACCGCTATGATCGCGCCTGGCTTTGCAATGGCCGAAACCATGGATACCGATGGGGATGGCATGGTCTCGATGTCGGAATTCCAGACGGTGTATCCCGACGCGGGGGCCGATATGTTTTCGAGCGTCGACACCAATTCTGACAGTGCCTTGAGCGAGGACGAGATCGCGGCGGCCCAAGAGGCTGGCACGCTGCCCGAGGTCATGACCGACGGTTGAGCGTGACCGCCGTGCCGGGGCGGTCTTGGAACGGCCCCGGTCTATCCCCGCTGCGCCCGTGTCGGAAACGATGCGGGCGTATGCGTGAATGTCAGGCCTTTTTCAGCATCCGGCCCAAAGGGCGCCCCGCCAGAATATGCACATGCAAGTGCGGCACTTCCTGCACGCCGTGTTCGCCCGCGTTCGAAATCAGGCGAAAGCCGTCTTGGTCCAGCCCCTTCAGTTTGCACACTTCGCCGATGGTGCGGGTGTAATCGAGGATCTCGGCATCGCTGGCGGTTTGGGCGAAATGATCATAGCAGACATAGGGCCCTTTGGGGATCACCAGAACATGCACCGGCGCCTGCGGCTGAATATCGTTGAAGGCTAGGCTGTGGTCGGTGTCCAGAACGGTATCATTGGGAATGTCACCGCGTAGAATTTTGGCAAAGATGTTTTGATCGTCATATGCATATGTCATGTGGTCACTCCTCAGTCGGCGAAAAGGTGATCGGTTTGCGCCACGTCTTGTGCAGTTTCCTTGGGGATATCAAGGAAGCGCGCCAGTATTTTGGTATGTTGTTCGGTGCCGTCACTCTCGCGCAGGATCAAATGGTTTTCAAACTCGGCATCGCGGATCCGGTCGCTTTCGAAATTGATGTCGCCGCGGATCGTGGGCAGCAAACGCTCTAATGTCTCGGGCGGTGTTTGTTCGCCTGCAAGCCCCACGCGCATCGCGTGACCGATCAGGTAGTCATCGGAAAACTGGCATTGGATTTCCATGATCTTGGTGATTGATCGATCACCTGCGAAATCGTGCAGCAAATCCAGACTGGCCGGGTCGATGCACACCAACAGGCGATCGGTGTCGTAGTAATCGAACAGCATCCGCATCAAAGCGCGCCGGTGTCGCGTGCGTTTGCCAAGCGTGGCCTGGATGCCCCCCAGATCAGGCAGATCGGTATCTTCTTCACTGAACAGGTATTCGATCGCGGGCAGATTAACGACTTGGCGGACCTGCTCCAGAAGGCGCTTGGCGACATGCCACTTCTTGCACACCACGATCATCAATTCGCGGTCGCGGCCAAGGGTGCTTTCGGTTTCCCAAAACCGGCTGGCAAAACGGCGGCCGATCCGGCCCCGGCCGCTCAGAAATTTGAACAGGCTTCGCCCTTCGTTTGAGATTTTGAACTCGGCCATGTCATCGGCATAAAGCGCACCAAGCCGTTTTTTGAGTTGTTTGGCCTCGGGGCTGATCTTGCGGGCAAACAGGAAATCCTGACTGAGCAACAGATCGTAATGATCGTTGTAGAAGGTCACGGGCATTCCGTAATCGGTGAACATCAGAAAGGTCAGTGTGCGGGTGCGAATTTCGTTTTCCGGCACGACATGACGCACCAAGGTTTGGAAAAATGTTTCGTCCGGGATCCAGGTGGTGCGAAAAAACCGCATCACGTCGCGCCGTTTGCGGGTGAAATCCAAAATCCACTCGATCGTGCGGCGCCGCAGGCACCACCATTGGCTGCCGATTTGAATCTGAATGTCCGAAGGGATGTCACGCGTCAGGCCCAAGCGTTTTTGAAGCGCGAAGCTGGCGTAAAAGCGCTTTGATTGGGTGCGTTCATTAAAGAAATGGCGGTAAATCAGCCGCTCTTCCTTCATGCCGGTTTTGATCCAATCGCTTTCGAAATAGTCAAAGCTTTCGATGAAATCGACATCGTTGGCGTCAAGAAACTCATGCGCATAGGCTGCGGATTTGATCGCGGCGCAATCGCCAGACAGCATGTAGAAATGCGTGGCGCGTGGAAATGCGTCGACGGCGGCTTCAACCGCATAAAGCGTGGCCTGCACCAAAGACCATTCGCCCCATCCGCATTTGATGCGTTTTCGGGCGAATGTCACATTGGGATTGTCCGCCAAGGCGTTGCGGATTTTTTGATAATGTTCGGGCTTTGCGCGTGCATCGAAGTGAATCGACATGCAATCGCCCGCGGCGGTCAGCATGTTAGCCTGACCGATGATCGCGTCCGGATCCTTGTGACACAGCAATATGAACGCGATTTTCGCCATTTGGGAAACAATACACTGAAGGTTGCTAACACTGGTTACAGTGATAGACATGAACACCAGTTGAATAAACAGGCTTTCTTTGGTTTTTTTAGCAGGTTAGTAACGCTTAGCCCGGACAACGTGGCAAAACAGGTAGAGGTAACGGGCATGGGATTTCCCGGAACATGGATGACCGAAAGTGAAAGCATGGTCTACAGGGTCGTGCCAAAATGCGCGTGTTCGACCATCGGCCAGATCATGTATTACTCGGATCACGGCACTTTTTTTGAGGGCGATATCCATGATGCGACCGACGGTCTGCACAAATGGGCCCGCGATGAAAGCCAAGCGCTGATCAAGGCGAATGTCAAAACCCACACGTCCTATGCTTTCACCTGTGTGCGCAATCCCTACACGCGTATCTTGTCCAGCTTTTTTGACAAAATTTGCGGAATTCAGCGGAATGGCAAACGCTATCGCGGCAAGTTGGTGCCGCTTTTGATCCAAAAGTACGGGATCGAGGTTGGCGGCGATGATGGCAAACAGGACTTTGACCAAGTTCAAAGTTTTCGCCGCTTTTTGTTGTTCACCCGCGATACCATTCGTTGGCGCCGCCCGATGGAGCCTGACATTCATTGGTCTGCCATGTCGGGGCATGTGTCGACGTTTATCGTCAATGGTGGCGCCTACGACAATATCTTCTGGACCGAACAGTTCAACGACGGCATGAAAGAAGTATTGAAGGCCACAAACCCGCCGAACCCGGTGGATTTGGACTCAATCCCGCGCTTCAACGAATCTGAAGGGCATGGCCCAAAGCGCGCGCACCCTGTCGAAGATTATTTCGACGATTTGTCGATGCATTTGATGAAAGAAATCTACCACCGCGATTTCGAACTGTTCAAATACGATTTTGACGATCCGTCCAACAAGATGCCAATCGGTGAGATTGATCTCGATGAGGTCCACGCCAAGCTGGGTGAGTGATCGGCTGAAACACCAGTGATTGGGGGCTCTGCCCCCGACGCTGAAAATCGTGGATTTTCAACGCCTCCCCCGGGGTATTTTTACCAAGAAAAAGCGGCTTACGCTTTGTTAACCGTCCTCTGCCTAGAATGGTTGTGCGGTACAGGCTGGGGAGCCGATGACCGCCCAAGGAAAAGCCGCCGCGCTTTGGTTGGTTTGCATCGGCAAAGGTCTGAACGACGCCACCGGGCAAGGCATATTTTCCGGTGCGCCCTGCGTCCCGAGATTGGGGATGGGGCGCACCTTTTGGTTTTTTCTTGGTGAAAATACCCAAATCCGGCAAATGCCATAAGCCCGACGTCAAAAATTCAAATCAATCCCTCGGATGCGAACATCGCCTTTACATCCGCCTCGGGGCGGGCGCCGTAATGGGTGATGACCTCGGCGGCGGCAATGCAGCCCATGCGCCCGGAGACCTCCAGCGATTTGCCAGTTGCCAGCCCGAACAGGAACCCGGCGGCAAACTGATCTCCGGCCCCGGTGGTGTCGAGCGGGGTGATCGGGGTGACCGGAACGCTGATGCTTTCGTCGCCCTCGGTGATCACCACATCATGGCCCGAGCGCGTGCAGACGATAAGGCCGCTTTCACTGGCCGCTTGTTCAAGCGCCGCGCCCAGATCGTCCGTTTCGAACAGGGATTTCCATTCATGTTCGTTGCCAATGACGAAATCCAATTCCCCCAGCAATTTGCGGAAATCCGCGCGGTGGCGGTCTACGCAGAAGGGATCGGACAGCGTGATCCCGGCTTTGCCGCCCCCGGCCCGACAGGCGCGCGCGGCGGCTTGGAACGCCGCTTTGCCCTTGGGTTTGTCGAAAAGATAGCCCTCAAGAAACAAAAGCGCGGCAGCGCCAGCCACGTCGTCGTCCACGTCATCGGGGCCCAGTTCGGACGAGATGCCAAGGTACGTATTCATCGAACGTTCGCCATCGGGTGAC
>DATFJQ010000067.1:0-21730 GCA_035269125.1 Roseovarius sp. | reverse complement strand
TGCGGTCGATGGAGCGCCCGCTGGCCGGCGATGCATCGGCCTTGGCGGGCGCACATGCGATGACCGATGTCACCGGCTTTGGCTTGGCCGGGCATCTATTGGCGATGTGCAAGGCCAGTGGCTGTGCGGCGCAGGTCACTTTGGCTGATGTGCCGCTGTTGGACGGGGTGGGAGAGTTACTGAGCGACGGTCAAAGATCGTCCTTGCATGCCGCGAACGCGGCCTATGCATCGCCTATGGTGACAGCGGATGGCGAGGGTGGAAACCCGCAGTATGAGGCGCTGTTCGATCCACAAACCGCCGGGGGACTTTTGGCCGCGATTGATCCGTCACAGGCCGGGCCGGTCTTGTCGCAACTTCAGGCCCAAGGCATCAGCGCGGTGCAGATTGGCACATGTGTTGACGGAGCGCCGGGGCTGGTTCTGAGTTAATCGGCGGCGCGGCGTAACGCGGCCTCAAGCGCGGGCAGGGTGGCCTGCAAGCCGTCCGCGTCCAGCCTGTCCAAGGTCACGCGGGCCTGCGGAATCAGATCGTCGCGCTTGCGGGCACGGGCATAGCCCGGATCGTAATGCTGTTCGATCAGGCTGCTTGCCAATCCGGTCAGATCACCTTGCGCCGCCATGCTTTGCCACGCATCGACCTGTTGGTGTCCGCGCAGCGGGCGCAGCAGATCAAGCTGGCTGGACAACTGCGCGATATCGCTGCCGATATCGGCATAGGTCTGCGCCAGATAGCGCGCGCGTTCGTGGTGCGGGGCCGTCACCTCAACCACCGGCGCCTTGCGCATCACCTGCCACAATGAAGGCGGGACATTGCGGTCGCCGACCTTGCTGGATTCGGCCTCGATCACCACCGGGCGGGTCGGGTCCAGCCGGGCAATAATCTGCGCCAGACGCCCCTCGAACAGTTTCTGGCTGGGTTGCCCACCGGGCTGCGCCCCAAGCGCCGAGCCACGGTGATTGGCCAGCGCTTCAAGGTCAATCACCTGCCAGCCGCGCGCGGCCAGTAGCGCCAAAAGCCGGGTCTTGGCGGTGCCTGTATTGCCGTCCAGCAGCACCGGGCGCAGCGCCAGCGGCGTATCATACAACAACCGCGCCACCAGCCGCCTGTAGGATTGATACCCGCCGTCCAGCACCTGCACCCGCCAGCCGACCTGTGCCAATATCGTGGCAAACGCGCCCGAGCGTTGCCCGCCGCGCCAGCAGTATACCAAAGGCCGCCATTGGCCTGGCTTGTCGGCCAACGGCCCTTGCAGATGTGCGGCCACGTTTCGGGCCACATAGGCCGCCCCGATTTTGCGGGCCAGAAACCGGTCTTGTTGGACATAAATCGTGCCGACCTCGGCGCGCTCATCATCGCTGAGCGAGGGCAGATTGATCGCACCGGGCAGGTGATCTTCGGCGTATTCTGCAGGCGACCGGGCGTCGATGATCGTATCCGCAGGCAGATCGGCCAGATCTCCAAGGTCTGAGAGGGTCAGTTTCATATCAGTGATCTAGGGGATTACGGCAGGGGCCGCCATGATTGTTTACAGATCAGGCAGTGGCACAGGTTGGCCCCTGCCGTTAAGGTTAGCCGCGACACGATCAACTGACGGCTACTCACGCAAGGGGATGGAGACGCATCTTGGCTTCCGAGACTGCCAGCAATGACAGTTTACCCGACAGCATCCGCGCTTGTCGGTTATGCGCGCCAGACTTTGCGCGCACGAAAACAGCGCATGCGCCGCGGCCTGTGCCGTGGTTTCGACCCTCGGCGCGCTTGCTGATTGCCGGTCAGGCCCCGGGCGCGCGGGTGCATGCCTCGGGCGTGCCGTTCGATGACCGATCGGGCGACCGGCTGCGCGATTGGCTGGGCCTGAGCCGCGCACAGTTCTACGATAAAGACACGGTGGCGATCGTGCCGATGGCGTTTTGCTTTCCGGGTTACAGTGCCAAGAGCAGTGACCTGCCGCCGCCGCCGCGCTGCGTCCGGACATGGCGCCAGCAGGTGATGGATCACCTGCCCAATCTGACCCTGACCATCGTGATCGGCCGCTATGCCCAAGCGTGGCATCTTGGCGATTCCGCGCGCAAGGCCGGGGTCAGACCCACGGTTGAAAACTGGCGCGCCTATGCCCCGTCGGTGTTTCCGCTTCCGCATCCCTCATGGCGCAACAACGCGTTTTTGCGTCAAAATCCGTGGTTTGAGGACGATCTGTTGCCCGCATTAAAAGCCAGAGTGACCCACGTGTTTGGCGACGCCTAAGCCAAAGCCGCAGCAATTGTCGCGTGGTGCACTGTCACCGAGAGAGATCAGACAGGATATGGGGTCGGTCAACGTCTTGCCGGGCAGCTCTCCGAGTCAGCTGCGCAGGCTTTGCAGAATGCTTGTGCCAAGAAACACGAGCGCTGCGACACAGACGATGGATGGCCCTGCGGGCGTGTCGAACGCATATGCTGATTGTAATCCAATCACCGCCGAGCCGCTGCCGATGGTCGCAGCGATAAGGGCCATTTGTTCGGGCGTGCGTGATAGGGGGCGCGCGGCGGCGGCGGGGATAATCAGCATGGCCGCGATCAGCAAAACGCCCACGACTTTAATCGCGACTGCGACCGTGATCGCCAACGCCAGTGTCAGGATCAGCTGTTCGCGTCTCGGGTCGATGCCGCTGGCATGGGCAAGTTCTGCGCTGATGGTCGATGTCAGCAGGGCCGACCAACGCCAGCCGATTAACCCAACGACAAGCGCCGCACCGCCCCAGATCACCGCAAGATCGCCGCGTGATACGGCAAGGATATCGCCAAACAGATAGGCCATGAGGTCGATGCGGATGCCCGAAAGAAAGGACACGGCGACCAGCCCAAAGGCCAGTGCGGAATGCGCCAGCACACCCAAAAGCGTGTCCATCGCATAGCCGCGCCCGGTCAGCACCGTCACAGTCAGCGCCATAGCAAGCGCCACAGCCACGGCGCCTGCGAAAATGGAAATCTGCAGCGCCAGCGACAGCGCCACACCCAGAATGGCGGCATGCGCCGTGGCATCGCCGAAATAGGCCATGCGCCGCCAAACCACGAAGCTGCCCAAAGGGGCCGCCGCAAGGGCCACACCGACACCTGCCATTACGGCGCGCGTCATGAAATCATCCAGCATTATTCGGCGGCCTCGGTCTGTTTGTCGTGCGCGGCGTGGTCGTGCCTGTCGCCATGTGTGCAGGTTTCGTCATGCGTGTGGTCATGCTCGTGCCGGTAAAGCGCCAGCGCGCCGCCGGTGCCGGTGCCAAAAAGTGCGCGGTATTCGGGCGCGGCCGAGACGTTTTCGGGCGTGCCTTCGCAACAGACATGGCCATTGAGACAGATCACCCGGTCCGAGGCGGCCATCACCACATGCAATTCGTGGCTGATCATCAAGATGGCGCATCCGGTTTTTTGACGGACTTCCTCGATCTGCTGGTAGAAAGCGGCAGAACCGGGTTGGTCCAGACCCTGTGTCGCCTCGTCAAGCAAAAGCAAATCGGGCTTGTTGATCAGCGCGCGTGCCAAAAGAACGCGTTGGAACTGACCGCCCGACAATGCCGACATCTGGCGGTGTGACAAGCCGGGCACGCCGGCGCGCTCCAACGCCGCAGCGCAGTTGGCGCGCGTCGTGCCCCCGGGCAGACGTAGGAACCTTTCCACCGTGATGGGGAGGGTCGGATCGATATGCAGTTTCTGGGGAACATAGCCGATGCGCAGCCCCGGTTTGTGGGTGATGCGCCCGGACGACGGGCTGGCCGCACCAATAAGCAACCGTAGTAATGTTGTCTTGCCCGATCCGTTCGGCCCGACGACGGTCACGATCTCACGCGGTTCCACGCTGAGGGACACGTTGTGTAACACCCTGTTTGCGCCATAGCTGACGCTGATATTCTCCGCTGCGATCAGGCTCATGCGTCGGCCTTGTCCGCACAAGTGGGGCAAATACCCTCGGCTTCGACCACGGTGCGCTCGATCTTGAACCCGGTGCTGCGTGCCGCATCTCCGAGAGCGCCGCTTGTCTGCGATGAGTGCGCTTCGGCGACCGATTGGCAAAGTCGACAGATCATGAACGCAGGCGAATGAGTGGCGCCGGGATGGGCGCAGGCGATGAACGCGTTGAGGCGTTCGATCTTGTGGGCAAAGCCGTTTGCGACAAGGAATTCAAGCGCACGGTAGGCAACAGGCGGTTGCGAGCCGAACCCGGCGTCGCGCAGCCGGTCGAGCATCTCGTAGGCGCCAAGCGCGCGATGTTCCTGCAAGAGAATTTCAAGCGCCTTGCGTCGAACCGGAGTGAAGCGCAGCCCTTGGGCTTGGCACTGCGCTTCGGCGGCTGCAAGCCCCATGTTGATGCATGAACGGTGATCGTGCTTTTCGAACCCGATCGGGTCGTTTGGCACGGTCTTTCCTGCCTGGCCGGCGCTTGTCATGTTATATCATTTCCTGTAGCAAGAGGTAACGTTATATAATCACATGGAGCCGGATATGTCCAGAAACCTCATTCCCCTGTCTCTCGCGGCAACCTTGCTTGGAGGCACGGCTCTGGCGGATGCGCCAAACGTGGCCGTCGATATCGCGCCGGTCCATTCGCTCGTCGCGCGCGTGATGCAGGGCGTGGGCGAGCCGTCTCTCATTGTCAAGCCCGGCGCCAGCCCGCATGAGTATAGCTTGCGCCCGTCCGAGGCCGCGGCGTTGCAAGACGCCGATCTGGTGTTTTGGGTCAGCCCCGAGCTGACACCTTGGCTGGGTGGTGCCATTGCGACGCTTACCGAAGATGCGACTGTGACGGAAATGCTTGAAGTCGACGGGACAACGGAACTGCCGTTCCGCGAAAGCGCGTTGTTTGAGGCGCATGCGCATGGCGATGAAAAGCACGCCGACGAGGGGCATGACCAAGACGGCCACGGCGATCATGATCACAAGGATCATGCAGGCAAGGACAGCCATGACGACCATGCCGGGCACGACCATGATGATCACGGTCATGAAAAGCACGACCATGACGACCATGACGATCATGCGAAAGACGAAGGCCACGGGCACGAGGGTCACGACCATGACGCGCATGATCACGACGCGCATGCCGGCCATGACGATCACGGGCATGATGATGGGCACGAGGGCGAGCATGAGGGCGGGCATGAAGACGCGCACGCAGGCCACGACCACGGCGAACGCGACCCGCACGCGTGGCTTTCGCCGGACAACGGCGCGGTCTGGCTGAACGCCATCGCGGCGAAACTATCCGCCGCCGACCCGGACAACGCGGGCACATACTTTGCCAACGCGGCGGCGGGGCGTGAAGAACTGGCCACTTTGAGCGCCGAGATCAACGGCATTCTCGATCCGGTCCGGGGCCGTAACTTCATCGTCTTCCATGATGCCTACCAGTATTTCGAAGCGGCTTTCGACGTTCCCGCGTCGGGTGCCATTTCCGTGTCCGATGCGTCCGACCCCAGCCCGGCCCGTATCGCCCAGATTCAGGCGCGGGTGGCAGAGCAAGGCGTGACCTGCGTGTTGTCGGAACCGCAATTCGCACCCGGTATCGTGGACGCCGTCATGGACGGGTCCGAGGCGAATACAGGTGTGCTCGATCCTCTGGGCTCCGACCTCAAGCCCGGCCCGGACCTCTATGGCAACGTCCTTCGGAATCTTGCCACGGCATTGGCCGACTGTCTGTGACCTTTTGGACCGCGTGCTGCCGACCTACGTTCGGTGGCACGCGAAACGCCGCCGACCTTGAGCTATGAGGCCACACCGGGCCAAGGCACCGCCTTGTGCCGCTGGTGTTTCCGCCTGCAAAAGGGGCAGGCGCGGGTCAGTAATGCGGGACAGGGGTCCCGTTCACGTCCAAGGTCTCGTTGTCCGCTTGCAGTCCGAATTAGGCATTGCCCATACGCCAAGGCCGGTGAGCGACTGCCTTTGAAGTCGGCCCCTCGCCAGACCGCGGGATGGCGATCAGAAGGTTGTTCAGACGCACTTTATGCCAGCCAAATCCGAAATGGACCTGATCAAAGCCCCCAGCCTCACCAAATCGCCAGCACGGGGGGGCGGTCTGGCGAGAGGCCGGGCACCTTCGGTGCGATTCCGGCCCCGGTCTTGGACATGACCGGAATTTGCAAACCCTGCTATTGCGCAGAGCTGGCGCTCAGGCGGCTGGCTCCACCCGGCATTCCTGATTGAAACTATCAGATGGCGGCAGTCAGCCCTGAGCGGACCCACGGTTTTCGATGCAGATTTGCGGCGACCGGTCCTGCGATGCCCCGCGCGGAATCAAGGCCGAAGGCCGCCGTGCATCGCCTGACCGTCCCGCGGTCTGGCGATTTGGCGGGGCTTGATGCGCGGCCTGACTGAAGCAATGACTTGGCGGGCATAAAACTCTGCATCTCACAGGTCGGATCGCCAGCCCACGGTCAGGCGATGCACGGCTTGTTACGGTCGTCTATTGGGGCTCCTGCCCGGCATTCGCCGCACTTGGCCTGAAGATCCGCTGTCTGGTATGCATCGAACTTCGCAAACCCCGCTTCCTGCGCTGTTCCGACATTCAAGCAAACTGGACCTGTCGCGGTTTTATGCAGCTATTTTTGATGGCATTTGTTGCAAAAATTAAGGCGGGCTATGGGACCACAACGAACGAATGCGGTGCTAATGCGGTGCGGATCGTGCCGATGGAACAGAGCCCGACGCGGCACTTAAAATTAACCCGGACCACCCGACGGAGGCACACCGTTGGTGATGGGGTTTGTTTTCGGCGAACGATCCACCTGATCGCGTCAGGCGTCCTCGGGGCGTAGCAACAGCCAAATCAATGCGCCACCCGCCAGTGCCAGAAACGGGATCATCGCCAGATTGACCGACATCCAGCCGGTCTGCGCATCCCCGCCCGAACAGTTCATCAGCCCGCCTGACGCCAATGAGGCCAGCGTGACGCCGCCAAACACCAGCAAGTCGTTCAACCCCTGCATCCGCCCGCGCTCATGCGCTTCGTGCGCGCCAGCCAGCATGGTTGTCGCGCCGATAAAGCCAAAGTTCCAGCCCACGCCAAGCAAGATCAGGGCGATGAAAAAGTTTGCGATATCAACGCCCTGCAAGGCCACGGCCCCGGCGGCGGCAAGGATCACAAGGCCCGTGCCCACGATCTTTTCCACCCCGAACCGCGCAATCAGATGTCCGGTGAAAAACGATGGCAGATACATTGCCAGCACATGGCCGGTGACGATATCGGCGGCATCGCCTTCTTCAAATCCGCAGCCGACCACGGCCAGTGGCGTGGAGGTCATGACAAGGTTCATCAAGGCGTAAGAGACCATCGCACAGATCACCGCCACCAGAATGCGCGGTGTCGTGATCAACTCCCATCGGCTGCGCCCCTTTGGGGCATCCTCGGACGGGACCGGCGGCTTGGGAATGTCGAGAAACAGAAATAGCAATGCGCCGACAAGGTTCAGCACCACAACCGCGATATAGGTGCCCATGAAGGGAATGATCATCGCCTGACTGGTGACTTTCACCAATTGCGGCCCGATGATCGCACTGGCCAGCCCCCCGGCCATGACATAGGAAATCGCCTTGGGGCGGAACGCGTCGCTTGCGGTATCGGCGGCGGCAAAGCGGTAAAACCCCTGCGCCGACATGTAGATACCCGTGATCAGGCTGCCCAGCAGGAACAGCGGGAACGACGCCAGATACAGCCCATAGGCCCCGATCGCCGCGCCAATGGCCCCGGCCCCGGCGCCCAGCATGAACCCCGCCTTGCGCCCGGCCCGCTGCATGAACCAAGACAACGGGTTTGCCGCCAGCATCGAGCCCAGAACAATCAGCGAAATCGGCAATGTGGCAAAGCAGATATTGCTGGCCAAGGTTTGTCCAGCCAACCCGCCCACAACGAAAATCATCGCCATCTGCGCCCCAAGAAACGCCTGCGCCGCCGTCAGGACGGTGACGTTGCGGCGCGCGCGGGTGTCGTCATGGATCAGGGCCGTATCGCTCATGGATCATCTGCTAGACCTATTCCAACCGCTGCGCAAGTGGTTGGAATATGGCCCATTTCAGTTGCGAATGGCGTCTATCACATGGGCGAATGACCCAGTGACATGGCCCTCCACCAGTCCCATGTCGGGCAGGGGGGTGCCTTCGGCATCTTGCGCGCTGAACAGCGGCGCGCCGTCTGCCTTCAGCGTGGTTGCATAATGAAATTCATGCCCGGCCAATGGGGCGTCGAACGGCCCGCGCAATGGGCTGAGGTGGCGGTATCCCAAATGCAGCCTGCGTTGCGCAAAGGATGTTTCCAGCCGCAGTAAACCGGCCATCTGGTGGCGTGTGCCGTCGGCATCGATCAGGCCATCGCCCAACACCATGTAGCCACCGCATTCGCCGTAAATCGGCGTGGTTTGCGCGGCAGACCGTAAGGTCGACAGAAAGGTCTGCGCCTGCGCCAGACGGGCGGCGTGCAGTTCGGGATAACCGCCGGGTAGGAATATGAAATCAGCCTCGGGCACGGGCGCGTTCGCCAAAGGCGAAAACAGCCGCAATTCGGCCCCGGCCTGTTGCCAGTCGGTCAGCATATGGGGATAGGAAAACCCAAAGGCGCGATCTGACGCGATGGCGATCCGTTGGCCCGGCGGTGCAAGCGGTTGGGGCTGACCGGTGGGCACAGCGAATTGATCGGCAAGGTTCAACAGCGCCGGGATATCCAGATGCCTGTCCATGATGTCGGCGGCGGTTTCAAGAAAGCTGTCGAGATCGGCGCGTTCCTCGGCCTGCTGTAACCCTAAGTGGCGTGAGGGCTGCGCCAGCGCTGTGTCGCGCGGCACGGCGCCGAAAATGGTGATGCCGGTCAGGGCATTGCGCAACATCGCCTCGTGCCGGGCTGAGCCGACATTGTTCAGGATCACACCCGCCACGGTAACGTCATCGGCATGGGTCATAAAGCCACGGGCGATGGCCGCAACCGAGCCCGCCATGCGGCCGCAATCAATGATCAGCACCACGGGCAAGCCCAGAACACGGGCAAGATCGGCGGTCGCGCCTTTGCCATCGGGCGGCGCACCATCAAAAAGCCCCATGGCCCCTTCGATCAGAAGGGTCTCGTCGCCTTGGCGAAACGCAAGGCTGCGCAGCCGGTCGGGCGTCATCGCCCAAGCGTCAAGGTTCACACAGGCCCGGCCCGAAGCCGCCGCGTGAAAGCGTGGATCAATGTAATCGGGCCCGGATTTGGCGGATCGGATTGGCATCCCGTTGCGGGCCACGGCACGCAGAAAACCAAGGGTCACTGTTGTTTTGCCACTGCCCGAGGCGGGGGCCGCAAAGATCAGGCCACCCACGGATCAGGCGCTTTCGGCCGGACGCCCCCGGCCAAGCGGATCAAGATTGCGCGGCGCATGACCTTGGGTCATGGCCTGCCAGTCCAGCACCTGCCGCATCAGAACAGACCGGCCGACACATAGAATGGCCGGCGGCTCCAACTTGCTGTTGGCGATATCCTGCGGCATGGAGGCCAAGGTTGTTTCAAGCACCTGCTGTTTGTCGGTCGTGGCGGCGCAGACAACGGCGCACGGCTCATCGCCCGGTCGCCCCGCCTTGATCAGTTCGCCGGAGATGCGCTCGACATGCTTCATGCCCATGTAAATCACGATCACCTGACTGCCCTTGGCAATGGATTGCCAATCCAGCGACGACGGCGCTTGCCCCGATTGGTCATGGCCGGTGACGAATGTCACCGATTGGTTAACGTCACGATGGGTGACGGGAATGCCCGCATAGGCCAGCCCGCCGATGCCTGCGCTGATACCGGGGATGATGCGCACCGGCACATTGTGCTGCACCAAGGTTTGCGCCTCTTCGCCGCCACGCCCGAACACGAACGGGTCGCCGCCTTTCAGGCGCAGCACCCGTTTTCCGGCGCGCGCCAGATCGACCAAGCGCAGGGAAATGTCGCGTTGCTTGGCGGATGGCTTGCCACCGCGTTTACCAGCATAGATGTGCTCGGCTTGTGGCGCCCAATCAAGGATCGCCTCTTGCACAAGGGCGTCATAGATCACCACATCGGCCTGACGCAAAGCATTGACGGCATGCAGTGTCAGCAGGCCGGGATCACCGGGGCCGGCACCGCATAACCAGACCCATCCGGGTTCAAGGGTGGGCCATTGGCCTTGGGGAAGGGGCAGTGAGTCGCTCATGAGATGCTTTATGCCCGGAACGGCGGGTTTGGAAAAGGTCGCAAACGACGCCAAATATAGGTGCGCGCGACATTGGATTTATAAAATGACAATTGGCGCGGCCTTGGCCCATCCCTATAGTTCGCCCCAGAATGAGCAGGAAACCCGATACAGAATTGCGCCGTGGCTGGACGACGGGCGCTTGCGCCACCGCTGCCGTGCGGGCGGCACTGATGATGCTGTGGGGCGAGGGGCGGCCTGCGCGTGTGTGCATCACCTTGCCCAAAGGCGAAACGCCCGAGTTCCAGATCGCCCATGCCGATCAGGGGGATAGCTGGGCCGAGGCCGGTGTGATCAAGGACGCGGGCGATGATCCGGATGTCACCCATGGCGCGATGGTGATCGCGCGGGTTGCGCCGTCGTCGGGCGGGGTGGTGTTTCGCGCCGGGGATGGTGTGGGCCGTGTGACCATGCCGGGCCTGCCGATCCTGCCCGGTGAGCCTGCGATCAACCCGGTGCCGCGCCAGATGATGACGGCGGTGGTCGAGGACACGGCCGAACGCCTGAGCGAGCGGCCCGATATCGAGATCACCATCTCGATCCCCGGTGGGCAGGCCTTGGCGCAGAAAACATGGAACCCGCGCCTTGGCATCAAGGGGGGCTTGTCGATCCTTGGAACAACCGGGATCGTGCGCCCGTTTTCCTGTGCGGCGTGGATCGCCTCAATCCATCGCGGGATTGATGTGGCCTGCTCGGCCGGGTTGCCGCATGTGGCCGGATGCACTGGCGCGACCAGCGAAAAAACGGTGCAAACGCTGTATGATCTGCCGGATGTGGCCATGCTGGACATGGGTGATTTTGCCGGGGGCTTGTTGAAGTATCTGGCCAAACACCCGGTGCCGCGCATCACCATCGGCGGTGGGATCGGTAAGATGACCAAGCTGGCGCAGGGTGCGCGCGATTTGCATTCAGGCCGCAGCCAAGTGGATTTTGACAAGCTGGCCGCCGCCTTGGACATCCCTGATCTGCGCTATATGAACACCGCGCTTCAGGCCTATGAGGCCGCAGGCGCACCGATGGCGGATTGGGTGGCGCAGGCGGCGCTTGAAACCGTCAGGGCGATGCTGCCCGATACGGTGCGCGCCGACACGGTGGTGATTGACCGCCAAGGCAAAATCATCGCAAGGGCGGGCGCATGACGCTATTGTTGTTGGCGGGAACGGCCCAAGCCCAAGACATCGCGCGCGCCTTGCGCGAGCGCGGCACGCCCGCCGTCGCATCCTTGGCGGGCGCAACCCGCGCGCCCAAGCCGATGGCCCTGCCCACGCGCAGCGGTGGGTTTGGCGGCGCGGACAGGTTCCGCGCCTATCTGGCCGAGGCGGGAATCACCGCCGTTCTGGATGCGACCCATCCGTTTGCCAACCAGATTTCGCAGCGCAGCGCGGATATTTGTGCCGATCTGGGCCTGCCGTATTGCCAGCTTTTGCGCCCCGCGTGGCAGCCGCAGCCCGGCGATGACTGGACCATGGTTGATCATGCGCAAGAGGCCGCACAGCATATTACGCCCGGATCAACCGTGTTTCTGGCAACAGGGCGGCAAACCTTGCCGGGGTTTGCAAACTTGTCGCGCTGCCATCTGATCTGCCGCCAGATTGACCCGCCAGATGCGCCGTTTCCCTTTGAAAACGGTAGGTTTTTGGTGGGCCGTCCGCCGTTTTCAGTGGCCGACGAGTGCGACACGTTCCGCCGTCTGGGGGTGGATTGGCTGGTGGTCAAGAACGCGGGCGGCACAGCATCGGCCACGAAACTGACCGCCGCGCGCGAATTGGGCGTGAAAGTTCTGATGATCACCCGGCCCCCGCAACCAAGCGGCGTGTGCCGGGTAAACACCGTGCAAGAGGCACTGGATTGGGTGGCGGCATTATGAGCGAGCGGATCATCGAAACGCTGGACGATGTCGAAGAGGGCGCCGCGCATTTGCGCGCGCGCTGCCCCCGGATGGCCCATGCGCTTGATCTGACAGAGCCTTTGCCCCTGCGCCGCCGTTCCGATGGGTTTGCCCAATTGCTAAGTGCGATTGTCAGCCAGCAGGTCAGCGTCGCCGCTGCCGATGCGATTTGGCGGCGGATGAAACAGGCACGCCTGACCGGCCCGCGCAAGATCATGTGGGCCAGCGATGACGATCTGCGCGCGGCGGGCCTGAGCCGTCAAAAAATTCGCTATGCCCGCGCCTTGGCCGAGGCCCGGATCAATTACCCACGCCTGCGCACGGCCCCCACGCCCGAGGTGATCGAGATCTTGACCGAGGTGCCGGGGATCGGCGTCTGGACCGCCGAGATTTATGCCATGTTCAGCCTTGGCCGTGCCGATGTGTTCGCACCGGGCGATCTGGCTTTGCAGGAAGGCGCGCGGCTGCTTTACGATTTGCCAGAACGGCCCAAGGAACGCGCCTTGCGCGAGATGGCCCAGGATTGGGCCCCTTGGAGATCGGTTGCCGCGCGGCTGCTATGGGCGTACTACGCCAAGGCGAAACAAAGGGAAGGCATCAGATGACACGCGTATTGCAAGCTGGCCGCAAAGAGCCCGTTTCAGGAGAGACCCGTTCAATCGTGGTGTTCCTGCACGGCTATGGTGCAAACGGTGCGGACCTTTTGGGCATTGCCGATGTTCTGGGCGAGCATCTGCCAGATACCCTGTTCGTGGCGCCCGACGCGCCCGAGACGATCCCGATGATGCCCTCGGGGCTGCAATGGTTTCCGATCCCGTGGATCGACGGCTCGTCCGAGGAAGAATCCGAGCGTGGGTTGCTGGCCGCTGCCGACGATCTGAACGCCTTTCTGGATGCGCTGATGGTGGATGAAGACGTGCTGCCCGAACAGGTGGTTTTGTTCGGCTTTAGCCAAGGCACCATGATGGCCCTGCATGTCGCGCCCCGGCGCGAGGATGAATTGGCCGGGATCGTGGCGTTTTCGGGCCGTTTGCTGCGCCCCGAACTGTTGGAGGATGAGGCGATCAGCAAGCCGCCAGTGATCTTGATTCACGGCGATGCCGATGACGTGGTGCCGCCGCAATCCTTGCCGCAAGCGGCCGAAGCCCTGCAAGGCGCGGGTTGGCAGGATGTCTACGCGCATATCATGAAAGGCACCGCGCATGGAATCGCGCCGGATGGCCTGCAAGTGGCCTTGGCCTTCATGCGCGACAAGCTGGGTTTGTAAGGCCCGCTTGACCCCAAAAATGCCGCAGGCGCGAAAAGCTGTGGATAACTGTCACATGGCCGTTACCCAAGCGCGCTACCACCGCCGCTAGATGTGCTGCTTATGTCGGGCTTGCCAGATCGCGAACACGATATATAGTAGTTATGAAAAAGGGGCGGGCTGTCCCGCCCCGGAACCAGAAACAGGGTGATCCGGGTGGGGGGCTTTGGCCAAGATGGATGGTGATTTCAGGACAGAATTTGTAAGGGAGCCTTCGGCGCTGCGGCAGCACCCGGCCTTGGTTCTAAACGCGGATTACAGGCCATTGTCCTACTATCCGCTGTCGCTGTGGCCATGGCAGGATGCGGTCAAGGCGGTGTATCTGGATCGGGTCGATATCGTGGCCGAGTACGAAGACACGGTCCGAAGCCCCAGCACCGAGATACGCATTCCAAGCGTCATCGTCCTTAAAGATTACGTCAAACCCCAAAAGCGCGTGGCCTTCACGCGCTTTAATCTTTTTTTAAGGGACGAATTCCGCTGTCAATATTGCGGATCGAAAGGCGATCTGACCTTCGATCACGTGATCCCACGCGCGCGCGGCGGCATCACCAGCTGGGAAAACGTGGTGGCGGCGTGCAGCCCGTGTAACCTGCGCAAAGGTTCCAAAAGTCTGCGTCAGTCGGGCATGCGCCTGTTCAAACCGCCCCGCGCCCCCGAGGCTGAACAATTGCGCAACATGGGCCGCAGGTTTCCGCCAAACCACCTGCACGAAAGCTGGATTGATTTCCTGTATTGGGATGCCGAGCTTGAGGCCTGAACCCGGCCTTATCGTGTGCGAGCGCTTTGCCATAGCCGATCAAGGTGATCAGGCACCTGCCGGGTGCTGACCGAGGCCTCGCGCACCAGATGATCGAAATGCTGGGTCAAGGCCTGAACGCGTTCGGTATCGCGAAACGCCATGTAGTTTTGCCCGATATAGACCACCGCCAGCAATGGGCCGAAAATGGTCAGCGGCGCTGAATACAGGCGGCGGGCGTCAAACAGGTAGACGCGCAGCCTTGGGTATAGCTGCTGCGTGACCTCTTGCAGGCGGGCCACCTGCGCTGCGCGAATGTCGTTTGGCAGGTCGGCGTAATAGCCCTCGCCGCGCACCAGACTGTAGATTTCAAACAGCGGCATCGCGATTTCGTAATCGCTTTGCGTGCCGCGTATCCAGTCCAGCCGGTCCTCAGACGCGCCGATGGCCTGTTGGGCACTGCGGCCCAGATGGGGTGTGTATTCCCATTCCAGCATCTCGCGGGTTTTCAGCATATCCGACAATCCGGCAGGCACATGGCGAATTTTGTATCCTGCCGCTTCCTTGTGCCATTGAAAGATCTGTTCATCGACCAAGGCGCGGGGGGCTTGGGTCAGAGACATCGAGGTGCGCAGAATATCGGCGGCGGTTTCGGGCCGGTCCGTCAGGCCCAGCAACCAGTCGGCGGAGACCCCAAGCGCGCGGGCGCATTCGCCTACGACCTGCGCATTGGGCAGCCGCGCGCCGGTTCCTTTCAAAAGCTGCGAAATGGTCGAGCGGTCCACACCAACAGCGCGCGACAGCGCACTTTGGGTGCTGCCGCGGCTGCGGATCGCCTCGGACAGCCGCGCGCGAAACAGATCGGCGCGGTCGCGTTTGTCGGTTTTATCGCTCATATGGTGATTAATATCATCAACGCAGAAAAATGTTAACTATTTTGGCAATCCACAATGCTCGCGTGTCAGCGTAGATGAAACACATAACAGCAAACACCGGAGGGCCTCATGGAGACGCGCAAGCGCACGCTTGTGAAAGCGATTGTGTGGAATATTATTGGTTTAACGGTGATGTCCCTTGTTGGTTTGGCGATGACCGGGTCAATCGCTGTCGGCGGCGCCATGGCTGTGGTAAATACGATCATCGGGCTGCTGACATATATTATGTATGAACGTGTCTGGTCGCGCATCACTTGGGGCCGCATCCACACTGGCGCTAGGGGTGATTTCCGGGCATAGCCCGGGTCATGGAGCTTTGGATTGTCCTTTCGATCGCGGCGGCCGGTTTTCAAACCCTTAGGTTTATGCTGCAAAAGCAGCTAAGCCTTGGCACGCTGTCAGCCGGCGGGGCGACATTTGCGCGCTTTGCCTATTCCGCACCTTTGGTGGTTGTTGGGGTAGCTGCCTATCTGGCATGGCATGGCGCGACCCTGCCGCGATTGTCTGGCGCGTTTTGGGCCTATGCCCTGACAGGGGGCTTGGCCCAGATCTTGGCAACATGGTGTGTCGTGGCACTGTTTTCGGCGCGCAATTTCGCCGTTGGCATCACCTTCAAGAAAACCGAAGTGATCCTCACCGCGATCGTCGGCCTGATCATTCTGGGTGACCGAATCGGGCCTGTTGCGTGGGGTGCCATCGTGGTCGGGTTGATCGGGGTTTTGATCCTGTCCGACAATGCCGGGCTGCCGGGGCTTAGCCTGCGGCGCGTCGCCAACCGCGCGGCGGGGCTTGGATTGGCATCGGGCGGGTTTTTTGCGGTGTCTGCGGTGGCCTATCGCGGGGCGACGCTTGAAATTGCCAGTGACGATCCGGTTCTGCGTGCAGGCGTTGCGCTGGCGGTTGTCACTACATCGCAAATGCTGGGCATGGCGGCATGGCTACGCTGGCGCGAGGCCGGGCAACTGGCCGCTGTGTGGCAGGCGCGGCGGGTGGCGATCTGGATCGGCATCACCAGCATGGGCGGCAGCCTGTGTTGGTTCACGGCGTTCACCCTGCAAGCCGCCGCCTTGGTCTTTGCGGTGGGTCAGGTCGAGGTGATCTTTTCGCTGCTGGCCTCGGTTTTGGTGTTTCGCGAACGCACCAGCCCGCGCGAATTGTGGGGCATCGCCTTGCTGACGCTCAGCATTCTGATGCTGGTCTGGTTCGGCTAGGCGTCGCAGCGTAGCGTTTCAGCCTAAGGGGCTTTGCCCCTGAAGGCGTAAAAACAGGCTGTGTTCATCATCGTTTCGGAAAAACGGGATCGAGGCAGGTGGTGCGGTGTCATGCACCCGCGCTGCAATCTCGGCCAGCACCACCTCGGTGATAAACGGCAGGTCGAATTCACGGGCCCGCGCCAAAGGCACCCATTGCAAATGCGAAAGCTCGTCACAGGCGGCTGAAAAATCATCCAGATCGCCCGCGACCTCATCGGCGTCGACCAGAAAGAATCGGGCATCAAACCGCCGGGGCCGCCCCGGCGGGGTGATCGCGCGAAAGACAAATTGCAAGGCGTGGGCCGATGGCACGCAGCCCCGGTTGGCGAATGTGGCCCAGTCATCGGGAATGGCGCCGGTCCATTCTCCGGGTTCGCCCAAAATCAGGCCGGTTTCCTCCCACAATTCGCGGATCGCTGCCGCCGCCAAGGCATGGCCTAGATCGGCTTGGCAATCTTCGGTCAGGCGCTTGGCGCAAAGGTCGGGCAGGGGGCGGGCCAAGGGTATGTTGGTATCTGCCAGATCCACGGCGCCGCCGGGAAACACAAATTTGTTTGGCATGAACGCAGCTTTGGCTCCGCGCTGCCCCATCAGGACATGCGGCTCGTGGGTGCGATCCCGCAAGGCGATGACGGTTGCGGCGTCGCGTATGGCGGATTTGTCGATGGCGGTCATGACGGCCCTTTGCAAGATGCGAAGGGTTAGGCGGTGTTCCCGAACCCATGCATGTGCCGAGCCCATTGGAACGCCACGATTGCCCCCTTCAGTCGCGGCAGAAGGTACAGCGATAGTGTCACGCAGCCAACCGCGAAAACAGTGAACAACACCAAAGGCTCGGGCCGCCAAGCCACGAACACGATGTGCAGCAGCGGTGCCATCAGGTGACCGACCAGTAGAATGGTCAGATAGGCCGGGCCGTCATCGGCGCGATGGTGGCTAAAGTCTTCGCGGCACACGGTGCAGGTGTCGCGCACCGACAGGTAGCTTTGCAGCAACGCGCCGCTGCCGCAATTCGGGCACTTGCGGCGAAACCCTTTGCGCAGCGCAGGCCATAACTCGCGCTCGTGTGACTGTGGGGTATGATCGGCCATGCTGGTCCTCGCGTTACGATCTGGGCAAGATGATGCATTTGCGGGCGGATATGAAGGCGGCAGTCCGGTGTTGCGTCGCGATGTCGCAAAAAGCTGCCTATCATCACGCGCCTGTGATCCGCCTGTGCTGTTTTTTTCGCCGGAAACCATGGCTTGGTTCGTTTCAGACTGTGAAATGGCCTGCAGGTCATCTTCGAACAGACATCCAATGACAGGAGATCAACGATGAAGCGCACATATATGATGACAGGGGCCGCACTGGCCTTCGTGGCGGCGACAACCGGGTTTGCGGTGGCGCAGTCTGGCCAGATGGGCCATGGCCCGGCCTTTGATTTCGAAGAGCTGGACAGCAACGGCGACGGCAAAATCACAGCGGAAGAAATGCAGTCTCGGGCCGAGGCACGGTTCGGCGAGGCCGATACGGATGGTGATGGCAAACTGTCCGCCGATGAGATGGCCGAGCGCATGCGCGCCCGTATGGCCGAACGGATGGCCCGCCGCGCCACGCGTATGATCGAACGCATGGATGGCGACGATGACGGCATGGTCAGCCTTGAGGAAATGCGCAGCGGGCGCATGGGGCAAATGATGCAGCGCGCCGATCAAGATGGCGACGGTGCCCTTTCAGAGGTTGAATTTGACGCGATGCACGACATGCGCAAATCGCACCGCAAAGGGCGCGGTCAGGACAGCTCATATTCGGGTATGAAACATGGTTCCGGATGCGATGCCGGAATGCATGGCAAAGGCCACCATGGCGCCAAGATGAAAGGTGGCCACCACCGCAATGCCGACGAAATTCACTATCACTACCACTATTATGGCGATAGCGGCCAAAAAGCGGGCGGCATGAAACACGGCCAAGGTCAACGCCAAGGCCAAGGCGCGGAATAATCGCGAAAAGCGGGGCAAGCTGGCGTGTGTTCGCTGTGCTTGCCCTGCGGTATCTGCCACAGTCGGTATTGTGACATGCAGGGGGCCGGACAGAGGACATGCCGCTGGATACGCTGAGCGACATAAGCGACGACATCTTGCTGGCGCGCTTTGCCAAAGGCGACAGGGTGGCGGCGCGCGCCTTGACCTTGCGGTTGACCCCGCGTGTTCTGGCGCATGCCGTTCGGATGCTTGGCAATCACGCCGAGGCCGAGGATGTTAGCCAAGAGGCGATGCTGCGGCTGTGGAAGGCCGCGCCGGATTGGCGGTCGGGCGAGGCCAAGGTCTCGACTTGGCTGTATCGGGTTGTATCCAACCTGTGTATCGACCGATTGCGCAAGGCCCAGCCAGACGGATTGGACACCATCCCCGAGCCCGAAGATCCACGCGACGGCCCGGCGGATGTTTTGCAAAGGCACACGCGGGCGCGAGCGTTGCAGTCGGCCTTGGGCCGGTTGCCATTTCGTCAGCGTCAGGCGGTTGTGTTGCGCGATTTGCAGGGGCTGGCAAACCCCGAAGTCGCCGAGATTATGGAAACCAGCGTCGAGGCTGTCGAAAGCCTGTTGACCCGTGGCCGCAAGGCCTTGTCAGCCGATTTGGCTGGGCGACGCGCAGAATTGGGGTTTGAAGATGGGTGATCGTGACGAACCGGGCGCAGCCCAGATGTTGGACGCGTATTTCGAAGCCGCCCGGGCAGAGACCGCCGCGCCATCTACGGAACTGATGGCACGTGTTCTGTCCGATGCGCAATCGGTGCAGGATGGCCTGCTGGCACCGTCTGCAAATGCCATGGCACGCTTTGCGGGGCTGCGTCGGGCGGTTCGCGCCTTGGGCGGCTGGCCTGCGGTGGCAGGGCTTGCAAGTGCGACAGTGGCCGGGGTCTGGATCGGGGCCACGCAACCCAACGCCCTGACACCCTACACATCATTATTGCAGCAGGATGCGGCGCTGTATCAAATCGACCTACCCGCCGGGGCAGGCTTTGACCTCGATGAAGGAACGTTGTGATGGATCAGCCAAAACCCAACTCCAACGGTGCGAATGGCACCTCGCGTTGGATTCGCGTGCTTTTGATGGCGTCTTTGTCCCTTAATCTTCTGATTATCGGCGTTTTTCTGGGTGCGATGTTTATCGGCGGCGCGCACCACGGGCATCACGCGCCGGGATTGGACCGCGCCGGCGGGCCTTTGACCCGTGCACTTGGCCCGGAAGATCGCCGGGCAATCGGTCGCCAAATGCGGCAGGCCTATCAAGATGGCCGCCCCGGACGCGCACAGCAAAAAGCAGCCTTTGATGCTATGATCGCCGCCTTACGGCAAAATCCGTTTGACCGTGCCGAGGTGGAAGCCCGGATGCAAGACATGCGTCGTTTTGTTCAGGCGCGTCTGGCCTTGGGTCAGACCCTTTTGCTGGACCGGTTTGAGCAGATGACGCCAAGCGATCGTGCCGCATATGCAGAACGTCTGGCCGAACAACTAAACAAACGCAGGGCGACAAAGTAGATCGAACGACGCATGTTCAGGCCGCGGTTTTTTTGCAGAAACTGACCGTATTGCGGCCGCCGACCTTGGATTGGTACAAGGCGCGGTCGGCCTCTTCCAGCAAGACATGCATGTCGGGCTTGGTGTTGTCCGGTCGGGGGTGTCCCAAGGTGGCGCCGATGCTGATGGTTACGGCGACGGCCGGGGCTGATTGCGTGACGTGAATCGGCGACGTGCGCACCGCCTCACAGATCCGGCGGGCGAGTTGACGCGCAAGGGACGGGTCGCAGTCAGGGATCACCATTAAAAACTCTTCGCCGCCGATGCGCGCGATCATGTGATTTTTTTGCAAACAGGATCTGAGAGTTTGCGCCACGTGACACAAAACCTTGTCGCCGCTTGCATGCCCATGCCTGTCATTGACCTGCTTGAAATAGTCCAGATCGGCCAACATCACGGCATAGCCGCGATTGTCACGATAGGCCGAGTCTATCAACCGTTCCAGATAAGGCAGCGCATAACGCCTGTTGCGCAGGCCGGTTAATGGGTCGATCATTGCGGCTTCGAGGCTGTGGCGAAATTGGTCGCGCAGCGCAGCAGCCCGCCGTGTTGCGGTGATTTGCCGACCAAGGCGCAACGCAAGCTCACGCATATCTTGGTCTTCGTTCAGGACGTCATTCGCACCGATATCAATGATACTGGCCGTCGCATCAACCGCATCCGCCGCCAAAACCGCCGTGATCGGTCGTCGACGGCTATGCGATGCGGCTCGCAGGTTGGTGATCAGGGTCATCATCTCGTCCAAATTTCCGGCCCCGATCCGCAACAGGTACATGTCGGGGGTCTTGTCTGAATTTGGGGTGGCCAACGCACCTTCGGGATCAAGTGTCACAACGGAGTGCGCAAACAAGCCGCGCAGCCCGTTTTGCAACCGCAACGATGACGCCGGGCTGGCGGTGATCAAGCCGATCTTGCCGGGCATATCGAAAGGCTCCGCTGAGTCCGAAAAGCCGATTTCGCTGGCGGTCGTCAGGTGCATCCGCAAATCACGCTCTTTTTGATGCTGACGCAAAATGCTGCGTAGCCGGGCCAGCAACACCCGTTCTTCAACCGGTTTGACCAGTATTTCGGTTGCACCAGCGTTGAGCAGTTCAAGCCGCGCCTCGGCGCTACTATCCGTCAAAAACAACAGCGTCGGAGGGGTGTCGTGACCGCATCTTGCCTTGAGGGATTTCAAAAACGCCGCCCCGGATTGGTCGGGCAACTGCGCAGACACGAGTATTATGTCTGGCATATCCCGTTCGGCCAGCCCCAAGGCCTCTGACCCGGTCGAAGCCTGGATCACATCGTAATAAGCTGTTGACAGTTTGACCTTCAAAACAATTCTGTTCGTTGCCAAACCGTCAACCACAAGTACTTTCCCTGACATGGGAGGCCGCCTTTCGGACTTGCTCTTTTTGGTGCCTCGACTATCCCTGTCAGAAGTTAAGAAAACCTTTCTGGGAATTAACCTTTTCTATGATTGCGCAAGAAACTGCTCAAACCGTGGCGATTCAATGTCTGGCATGGCTGGCCGGCAATGATGAGCTGTTGCCCGTGTTCATGGGGGCGACCGGCGTATCCGAGGCCGATTTGCGCGCGGGGGCGCAAGACCCCGCTTTTCTGGGGTCTGTGTTGGATTTTGTGCTGATGGATGATGCATGGGTCATGGCCTTTTGTGAGGCGCATGACCTTTCGCCAGAGACGCCGATGCGGGCCCGAATGGCCCTGCCGGGCGGGGAGCAGGTGAATTGGACATGACACCAGACCCCCGCGTTTCGTCAATGAAGGTTGATGGTGTGTTATTCGACAAGGACGGCACCTTGTTTGATTTCGGGGCGACGTGGAACGCGTG
>DATFJQ010000066.1:0-6247 GCA_035269125.1 Roseovarius sp. | reverse complement strand
AAGGGCGGCGGCACGAACACAAGGCTGGCCTCGGCGCCCGTGGCCTTGACCGCATCTTCGACCGTGTCGAATACCGGCACGCCCTCGACCGTCTGGCCGCCCTTGCCGGGCACGACCCCGCCCACGACATTGGTGCCGTAGGCGATCATTTCGGCGGTGTGAAACCGGGCCATCTTGCCGGTGATCCCCTGCACAATGACGGGGGTTTGTCTGTCGATGAGAATGCTCATTGTGCGGCCCTCACTGTTGTGTTTTCGGATTGATCCTTGCGCCATGCACTGACAACGCGCTCGGCGGCTTCCATCAAGGTGCCGGCCCGGATGACGGGCAGGCCGGATTTCGCGAGAATCTTCTGCCCTTCCTCGACATTGGTGCCCGCCAGCCGCACCACCACGGGCACGTCAACCTGCACCTCTTGCAGCGCCTGAACGACGCCTTCGGCCACCCAGTCACAGCGGTTGATCCCGGCAAAGATATTGACCAAGACGGCCTGCACGTTGCCATCAGACATCACCAGCCGGAACGCTTTGGCCACACGCTCGGGCGTGGCGCCGCCGCCAATGTCCAGAAAGTTCGCCGGTTCGCCGCCCGCCAGTTTGATCGTGTCCATCGTCGCCATGGCCAGCCCGGCGCCGTTCACGATGCAGCCGATATTGCCTTCCAGCCCGACATAGCTCAGCCCGCGATCGGCGGCGCGGCTTTCGCGCGCGTCTTCTTGGCTTTTGTCGCGCAACTCGCTGATCTGCGGGTGGCGGAACAGGGCATTGTCGTCGAATGTCATTTTGGCATCCAACGCCAGCACGCGCTTATCACCCGTCACCACAAGCGGGTTGATTTCGACCATGGTCGCGTCATGTTCACGAAACGCCCGGTAGCAGCCCTGCAAAGTGCGCACCATTTGCGCGGTCAGCGCCGGGTCGATCCCCAGCTTAAAGGCAATCTGACGGCACTGGAAATCCTGCAAGCCGACCGCCGGTTCGACGGTGGCGCGCACGATGCTGTCAGGCTTTTTGTCCGAGATATCCTCGATCTCCATGCCACCTTCGGCCGAGGCGACGATCATCACCCGCTGCGATGTCCGGTCCAGCACGAAGCCCAGATAGAACTCGCGCTCGATGGGAACGGCCCCTTCGATATAGACGCGGTAAATCCCCTTGCCTTCCGGGCCGGTCTGATGCGTCACCAGTTTGCGGCCAAACAGCTCTTCGCAGGTTTCCTGAATTTCGGTGTCGCTGCTGCACAGCTTGACGCCGCCCGCCTTGCCACGGCCCCCGGCATGCACCTGCGCCTTGACCACCCACCGATCCCCGCCGATCTCGCGCGAGCGATAGGCGGCCTGTTCGGGGCTGTAGGCCAACGCGCCCGGCGGGCTGTAAACGCCGAAATTCGCCAGTATTTCCTTGGCTTGGTATTCATGGATATCCATTTTGGTCTCTCCTCCTCGACCGGACTGCGTGGCGCGGCTTATTCGGCCGCCATCGCCTTTTCGTAGCTTTGTGCAAGGGCGGCGGTCACCGTCTCATCGGCGGCCTGCCCGCCCAATTCGCGGATCGCTTCGGCAAAGCGCAGCGCGATATCGGTGACCGTGTCACGGGTCAGCAGGTTCAAAATGCCAATCCGCACCTGAACCGGCTCGGACAGGGTGGGCCAGATGCCGAAATTGCGCGCCCGGCAATTCTGGACCAACTCCATCTCGCGGCCCCGCAACGCGCCGGGCAGGTTCAGCACCACCAGCGATGTCATGTTTGATGTCACCTCGCAGCCGATCGCCTCGACCGCTGCGCGCAACGCGGCCTCGTGCAGCGCATAGTCACGCGCCCGCGCCGGGATGCCCTGCTGCAAGGTGATGCGCAGCGCCTCGTGGAACGCCGAGACAGCATAGGCCGAATGGGTGCGGTGATAGGTGCCCTTTTCAACATCCTGCCCGTCGATGATTCCCCAATGCCGGGCCTCAAGAATGGGGTGATGCACGAAACTGCGGGTGCCCGTGGCCTTCAGCGTTTCGATATAGCGGTCGGTGAAGGACACCGGCGCATAGGTCAGCGGCAAGCAGCAAATGCCTTTTTGCGGGCACGAGGCCCAGCCGTGAACGCCGGGGAAATCGTCAATCCGAAAATCTTCGACACCCAAAGACGACACGGCGTCGACCAGCCCCATGGCGCCATGCCGCTCACAGGCGGCGCTGAACCCGGCCAGATCGTTGATCCGGCCCGAGCCGGTTTCCCAATGCGCCATGGCCGCCCATTTCGGTTTGTGCTCGGCCAGCGCCGCCTCAACGATATCGCCGGTGACAGACTGGCCATGCGGCACATCGACAATCACAACCGAGGCGGGCTTGGGATCCAGCGGGTTTGCCGCCAATTCTTCGGCGGTGGCGGCCTTCATCCGCACAGTCAGCCCGTCGATCCCGGAAAATGTGCCGTTGGTGAACACGACAACGCTGTCGCCCGGCATCACCGCGCTGAACATCACGTCCAGCCCGCTCCAGCCGGTGCCGGCGACGCCGAAGGTATGCGTGTTGTCCGTGCCCCAGACCTGACGCAACATCAGTTTGCATTCGATCATCCCGCGCAAAACATCCGAATGCATGTGATCGGCAAGCCCTGCCCCACTGAACGCCGCCAGAACACGCGCATCGGTGTTGCCCGGTCCTGGACCGGCGGCGATGGTGTCGGGAATCACGAGATGTCCAAAGGGTGCGTTTGACGTCATTTTCAGGGTCCTTTTCAGATCGGCGGCTGATGGCAGCGATGAATTTCACCATGATGATAAAAATTATTGCGAAATGAAAAAACACCCTATACTCCTGCTTTTGGGTATCCAGTTGGGTGGGTATAAAACTACCTATTAAGGTTGATATACCGTTGTATACCCTGAAACTGCCCATACAGATGGGTAGTTTTTGGGAGTTTCTACATTCAAAACAAGAGGGTATTCGCTGTGGCCAAAGTTGAAATCATGCTCGGAGACAGCAATCCACTTGTCTTGTCGGCCATGTCCGAAGTGTTTGAACGCGATCAACGGTTTTCGCTTGTCGCCACCACAGCAACCGCCGAAGGTTTTCTGGGCATGGCGATGCGTGTTCCGGTTGAGGTGGGCGTGATCGACTGGAACCTGCCCGCCCTTGGCGCCGAAAAACTGACCGAGGTCTTGCGATCGCAGGAAAAGGCACCGCGCATCGTGATTTATGGCCATGACCATGACCCAAGCGCGCCGCGCCGCGCCATGAGCATCGGGGCCGCGGCGTTCGTGTCGCGCTCGGCCCCCACAGACACCCTTGTGCAAACCTGCATTGAGGTGGCCGACGGAAAGATGGTTTTTCCGTTTCTGGATGTGCGCGATCTGCGCTCGGATCCGATCAGCGCCCTGTCGCGCAAAGAACGCGTCATTCTTGAGGCGCTGTCGGAGGGGCTGACGAACAAACAGCTCTCAACCCGGCTTGGCATTTCCACGAATACGGTTAAGTTCCACCTGTCCAATATCTTCGACAAATTGTCGGTCAAGAACCGGGCACAGGCCATTGCGTTCTACTATGCCAACCGGGCCAACGGTGGCGGTTAAGGCCCGCCCGCATACACCTGTATGCAAATATTTTTATTGACAGGAATGTATTTTTTCCGAATGCCAAGGGGGTAGAAACTTGCTCCAACGCTCAGAAAAAGGAATTTACCAATGTCGTTTCACCCCGTTGAACAAGCCCCCGGACGGTTGAACAGGTCCGAACTTGCCGTGCCCGGATCGCAGCCGCAAATGTTTGAAAAGGCCGCAGAATCTGATGTCGACGTGATCTTTCTGGATCTTGAAGACGCGGTCGCGCCCGATGAAAAAGAACAGGCCCGCAAGAACATCATCAAGGCCCTGAACGAAATTGACTGGGGCACAAAATCCATGTCGATCCGGATCAACGGCTTGGATACACACTATATGTATCGCGATGTTGTCGACGTGGTCGAACAGGCCGGTGAGCGGCTTGACCTGATCATGATTCCCAAAGTAGGCACTGCCGCCGATGTCTATGCCGTCGACATGATGGTGACCCAAATCGAAGACGCCAAAGGCTACAAAAAGCGGATCGGGTTCGAACATATCATCGAAACCGCGCTTGGCATGCAGAATGTCTCGGACATCGCAGCCGCCTCGAAGCGTAATGAAAGCCTGCATTTCGGCGTGGCCGATTATGCCGCCTCGACCCGCGCGCGCACCACGATCATCGGCGGGGTCAATCCCGATTATTCCGTTCTGACCGACCCCGACGATGCTGGCGCGCGTGAAGTGCATTGGGGCGATATGTGGCACTATGCGCTGGCCCGTATGGTCGTGGCGGCACGCGCCAACGGCCTGCGCCCGATTGATGGCCCGTTTGGTGATTTCCAAGATCCCGATGGCTATCGTGCCGCCGCCAAACGCGCCGCCGTTCTGGGCTGTGAAGGCAAATGGGCGATCCACCCCAGCCAGATCGCATTGGCCAACGAAGTGATGAGCCCCTCTGACGCGGAAGTGACCAAAGCCAAACGTATTCTTGACGCGATGGCCGAAGCCGAAGCCGCAGGCAAAGGCGCGGTGTCGCTGGATGGGCGGTTGATCGACTATGCGTCGATCCGGCAGGCCGAGGTTCTGGTTGAAAAGGCGCGCCAAATTGCCGGGGGCTGAGATTTCAGACCTTAAGGATCACGCAGCCCGGGCCTTCCGGGCTGCTGTTCGCCGTGCGGATCCCGGTGTCGCGCTGACGGAATGCACCCGTGGCGCGCCCATACCGCAGCCCAAAGCCAATGGCAAAACCATCGTGATTGCCGTGGGCAAGGCCGCGCCGTCGATGATGCGCGCGCTGATCCCGCAGATTTCGGGGCCGCGCGTTTTGATCTGCGTGACCCACCGGGAAAACGACGAAAGCGTTGCCGGGGCTGAGGTGTTTCGCGCGGGCCACCCCGTGCCCGACGAGGTGGGCGCGCATGCTGCCCTGCGGGTCGAAGAAACACTCAGCGCCGCCACCGACGATGATGTTGTAATTGCGCTGATTTCTGGCGGTGGGTCGGCCCTTTTGCCCGCACCGCCGCCCGGCGTCACGCTGGAAGACAAGCAAGCGCTGAACCGGCTGTTGCTGAAAAGTGGCATGAATATCAATGCGATGAATGCCGTGCGCCAGCATGTTTCGATGCTCAAGGGCGGCGGATTTTTGCGCTTGGCAGCCCCTGCCCCGGTCACGTCCTATATTCTGTCAGACGTGATCGGCGACGATCTGCGTGCCATTGCCAGCGGTCCAACGGTTTCGCCGATTGCCAGCCGTGCCGAAGTGCGCGATCTGTTGCAGCGCAACCGGATCATGGGGGCATTGCCCGACGCGATCCGCCACCATCTTATGCAATCGCCCCCCAACACCCCGCTGCCCGAGGCGCAAAACCACCTGATCGGCAGCAATAGCGACAGCGTGGCCGCCGCCGCCGAGGCGCTGTCGGCACAATATGCAACTCAGATCATCGACGCGCCGCTTGTGGGGGATGTGAACGCTGCGGCCTCAACCATCTATTCCGCCCTCAAGACGCAGTCCGGGGCCCCCGGCCCCACTGCAATCATTTGGGGCGGCGAGACAACGGTGAACGTGCGCGGATCAGGCCAAGGTGGCCGTAATCAGGAAATGGCCCTGCGACTGGCCTGCCTGATGGATGCCGCCCCGCTGGACCGGCCTTGGGTGTTTCTGTCAGCAGGCACCGACGGGCGCGACGGCCCGACCGACGCCGCCGGTGGCGTGGTCGATCAAGGCACCGTGCAACGGATACGCGACGCGGGCGGCGCACCCGCAAAGCTGCTTGATAGCAATGACAGCTATGCCGCGTTGCGCATGGCGGGTGATCTGTTGATCACCGGGGCAACCGGCACCAATGTCGCCGATATCCAGATCTTGGTGCTGGGGTAACTCTGGCGCCGAGGCTACGCCTTGGGGCGGACCTCGCGCCAATCTGGCACGTCATTGACCAGCAACATCGCGGCGCGGCGCAGCGTGGCGCGAAACTTGTCCACGGTTTCGCCCTGCATGCCGCACTGCGTCAGCGCCTTGTCAAAGGTTTGCAGCCAAAGCTCGGCATCGGCCTCGCGGATCGGGACATGCGCATGGATTTCGCGCAGGTTCATGTGGCCAAACCTCTCGCGATAATACGCCCTGCCGCCCAGAAACCCGCACATGAATTCGAACTGCGCCTGACGCGTATGGTTCAGGCCATGACCGCGAAAATGCAACCGATGCAGGGGGTAC
>DATFJQ010000065.1:0-7033 GCA_035269125.1 Roseovarius sp. | reverse complement strand
ACTATGACCGACATGGCGTAATCCAGATAAGACGTCTTCATCTCGTCCGAGATTGAGATGCTGGGGCCGTCGAAAATAGGACGCTCGGGTGGTGTTTGTTCTTCGTTTTCAGGGGGTTGCGGCGTGTCGTTCACGTTATTTCCCGTCCTGTAATGTGAGGGCTACATATTGTTGTCATGACTATATCAGAGGGCGGATATTGGGTGCAATGGCCCAGACCCTCGTACTTTGGCAGCCGTCACCCAACTGTGCTAACACACTGTTTTTGTTGAAAAGTAATTTCCATGTGGCATGATTTTGAAACAACAACAAGAACACGCCAACAGGAGACCGACCATGACCATGTCAGAAACCGAAATGATGCTGAAGGGGTATGGGCTGACCACGGCGGAATTTTTCTATCATATGCCGGATTACGCCCATGTGCTGAATACGTTCATCTGGCAGGATTACGATATCGCGCCGGACCATCCGCGCCTTTTCGATTTCGTCGAATTCTGGCAAGGAGAAATTGACGGCCCTCTGCATTCGGTCCGCTTTACCCACCGCAAGCTGATTAGCCCCGGAGAATGGCGCAATGTTGTGGGCGAATTTACCCTGCATTGACAGTTAGGCAAACGGTGAGGGGGCAAAGCCCCCCCGACCCAGATCAGGGAATGATCCGGTTGTATTTCATGCCTTCAAGCGACACGCCTGCCATCGCCCCGGCCTGACCAAAGATAACGGCCACAACCGGCGCAGTGCTGGTGGTGGTATCGGCGCGCAGGTTCTCGCCCTTGTCGCTGAACACATATTCTATATCTGCACCGGCCACCCAGCCAGTTGACCGACGGAACCGGCCAAGCGCGTCTTGGGTCATGAAGAACAGGACATGCGCGAATTGCTGCGCCCCGATCTGCAAGCCGACACTGCCTTTGGTGGCCGAGTAGTAATCGACCGTGCTGTTGTTGATCCGCAAAGCGCCGCGACCATATCCGCCACCGAACATGAACCCGGCCTCTGTCATCAGCGGCATGACCAGAATGCCGGTGGATTTCTGGGCCAGATCCCGAGTGTTGGGGTAGGTGTTATAAAGATAATTCAACGTGGTATCGACGCGCGCATCAATCTTTTGGGCGTTGTTGCTGCCAACGCCGTTGCCGCAAGCCGCCAAAAGGGGCGTCCCTGCAAGCACGCCAAGCGTGAATCCGCGTCTGGAAAGATTGCTCATGGTGTTGCCTGTTCGTTGCCTGACATAAGTGCCAGCCTTATTATTTTGCTGGTCACGAGTAGTATAAGGGCGGTTTTTCGCTGTGTCACGTGTCTTTGGCACAGATGCGCAAGGCTTTGCCGTCCGCACAGCGCGTCAGTCGTTCATCATCCGGGCGGCCAGCGGTGCGAAATAGCTGAGCACACCGTCACAACCGGCGCGTTTGAACGCCATAAGGCTTTCCATCATCGCGCGGTCCCCATCGATCCAGCCTTGTTGCGCGGCGGCTTGGATCATCGCGTATTCGCCCGACACCTGATAGGCAAAGGTGGGCGCGGCGAATTCATCTTTCACGCGGCGGCAGATATCCAGATAGGGCATGCCGGGCTTGACCATGACCATATCAGCGCCTTCCGACAGGTCACGTGCCACGCAGCGCAGTGCCTCGTCTGTGTTGGCGGGATTCATCTGATAGGTTTTCTTGTCGCCTTTCAGCGCGCCGCTGGCGCCCACCGCATCGCGGAACGGGCCGTAGAACGCGCTTGCATATTTGGCGGCGTAACTCAGCAGCATGACATTGTGGTGGCCAGCACTCTCAAGCGCGGCGCGGATCGCCCCGATCCGTCCGTCCATCATGTCTGAGGGGCCGATGATATCAACCCCGGCCTCGGCTTGGCTGAGCGCCTGTTTCACAAGGGCCTCAACCGTTTCGTCATTGACGATTTGCCCGTCCACGACAAACCCGTCATGGCCGGTGTCGGAATAGGGATCAAGCGCGACATCGGTCATGATCGCGATATCGGGCACCGCCGATTTGATGGCCCGCGTGGCCCGGTTGGACAGGTTGTCGGGGTTCCACGCCTCGGCACAGTCCGACGTGCGGTTGGCATTGCCGGTATAGGGAAACAGGCAAATCGCCGGGATGCCAAGGGCATCGGCCTCTTGCGCGGCCTCGACAACCTTGTCAACGCTGCGCCGGACCACACCGGGCATCGACGGCACCGGTTCCTCAAGACCTTCGCCGTCGCGCACGAATAATGGCCAGATCAGATCGGCCGGGGTCAGGGTATTTTCAGCCACCAACGCGCGAATGGCGGAGGACCGGCGCGGGCGGCGCAGCCGGGTGGCGGGAAAGGCGGCGTGAGTGGTTTTCATGTTGGGCCTTCAAAGTAGGTTTTCTTGTCTGAGTGGCATGGAACTTCGTTCATCTCAAGGGTAGGAATTGCCGCGCCGCACCGCTAAGACGGGCTGAAACCAAGATAAGGCCATTTGTATTGGACTGGTACGAAACGATTTTCGAGCTGATCGACATGCGAAGTTTCAGCAACCTTTGGTTCTGGATCGCGCTGGCGGTTTTGTGGTCATCGACCAGCCATTGGGTGCTGGGCGTCCCGTGGGATATGATTTTGCGCGCCCGCAAGAAAGGCGCCGATGCCCAAAGCGTCGTCGATCTGCATGATTTGGTTCGGATCAACGTGAACCGGATTTTGTATATCGTCCACGAGTCGGGCCTGCTACTGGCTGGATTTATCTGTTTCGCGCTGACCTTTCTGGGGCTCACAGGGTTTATCTACGGCAAAGAAATATCGCAGGCGTTGTTCTTGCTGGGCTTCCCGATGAGCCTTGTCGGGGTATTCTCGGTCCTGACAGCCCGCAAGATCAGACATCGCGGGCTTGAGAATGCAGTGCTTTACAAACAGCTGTACCGTCACCGCATGATCACGCAGGTGATCGGCATTGTCTCGATCTTCGTGACCGCGATGTGGGGCATGTTGCAAAACATGAATGTCGGTGTTCTGGGCGGCTGACGCGCGGCGCGGTTGCGCCCCGTGCGCGGGCCGGGTATCGGGCAGGGCATGAGCGGATCTGATCATATCACAGTAAGCGGCGCCCCCGAAGGATTTGACGCACGTCTGATCCTTGACGAGGTGGCGCGCCAATCCGGCCCGGTGGCCCATGTGGCCCGCGATGACAAGCGGCTGGCCGCGATGGCCGACGCGTTGCGCTTTTTCGCGCCAGACATGCCGGTGATCCGGTTTCCGGGGTGGGATTGCCTGCCGTTTGACAGGATGTCGCCAAACGCCGACATTTCGGCGGCGCGCATGGCCACACTGGCGGGGCTGGTGCACGGGATGCCCAAGCAATTCGTGCTGCTGACCACGCTGAACGCGGCCACGCAACGCATCCCCGCCCGCGACACCTTGCAAGAGGCGGCGTTTTCGGCCCGGGTGAATTACCAGATCGACGAAGACGCGCTGAAAGCGTTTCTTGTGCGGATGGGATTCTCGCAGGCTCCCACGGTGATGGAGCCGGGCGATTATGCGGTGCGGGGCGGCATTATTGATATCTACCCGCCGGGCGAAAGCGGCCCGGTGCGTCTGGACCTGTTCGGCGATGTTCTGGACGGTATCCGCCGATTTGATCCGGCCACGCAGCGCACAACCGAAAAGCTGGATCAGATCGAACTGGCCCCGGTCAGCGAGGTTATTCTCGACGAGGCCGCGATCACCCGGTTTCGCCAGAATTACCGTATCGCTTTTGGTGCGGCGGGCACGGACGATCCGCTCTATGAAGCCGTCAGCGCCGGGCGCAAACATGCCGGTGTTGAGCATTGGTTGCCGTTTTTCCACGAACGGCTTGAGACTTTGTTTGATTACCTGCCAGACGCGACGATCACGCTGGATGATCAGGTCACGCCGGCGCGGCTGTCACGGTGGGATACCATCGTGGATCAGTACGAGGCCCGCCAACATGCCTTGCAACAAAAAAGCCGCGAGGGGACGATTTACAAGCCCGTGCCGCCCGAGATGTTGTATCTAGATGATGCCGCATGGCAGGGGGCGCTTGAGGGGCGGCGGATATTGCAATTGGCCCCGTTGCCACAGGCGACCGGACCGGGGGTTGTTGATGCAGGCGGCCGGATCGGGCGCAATTTCGCACCCGAACGTCAAAGTGAAACCCTGAACTTGTTTGCGGCTTTGAAAGATCATATCGACGCCAAGATGGTCGAGGGCCCGGTTTTGGTCGCCAGCTATTCCGAGGGCGCACGCGAACGTCTTGAAGGGCTGTTGGAAGATGAAGGCCTGATCGGGCCGACCACGGTGCCCAATGCCACGCGCATCGGCAAGCACGGGCTGCATCTGGCGGTTTGGCCGCTTGAGCATGGGTTCGAGGCACCGAACCTGACGGTGATTGCCGAACAGGATGTTTTGGGCGACAGGCTGATCCGATCCCCCAAGAAACGCAGGCGCGCCGATAACTTCCTGACCGAAGCGCAAAGCCTCAGCCCCGGTGATCTGGTGGTGCATGTCGATCACGGGGTGGGCCGCTATACTGGGCTTGAGGTTGTCAGCGCGGCAGGGGCTGCGCATGAATGCCTGCTGCTGGAATATGCCGAGAATTCAAAGCTGTATCTGCCGGTTGAGAATATCGAACTGCTCAGCCGATATGGCCATGACGAAGGGCTGCTGGATCGTTTGGGCGGCGGCGCGTGGCAGGCCAAGAAGGCAAAGCTGAAAGAGCGCATCCGCGAGATGGCTGACCGGCTGATCCGCATCGCCGCCGAGCGGGAGTTGCGCAAGGCGCCGGTGCTGGAGCCCGAGCATCACGCGTGGGAAGAGTTTGCCGCACGCTTCCCCTATACCGAAACCGACGACCAACTGGGCGCCATCGAGGATGTGCTGGCCGATCTTGAGGCAGGCCGCCCGATGGACCGCCTGATTTGCGGCGACGTGGGCTTTGGCAAGACCGAGGTTGCGATGCGCGCGGCCTTTGTGGCGGCGATGTCGGGGCAGCAGGTGGCGGTGATTGCGCCGACAACCCTGTTGGCGCGTCAACATTACCAAAGTTTCGCCGAACGGTTCCGGGGCTTTCCCGTCAATGTGCGGCCCTTGTCGCGCTTTGTGACCCAGAAAGACGCGAACCTCACCCGTGACGGGCTGGCCAAGGGCGAGGTGGATATCGTGGTGGGCACCCATGCACTGTTGGCCAAATCGGTGCGGTTCAAGAACCTTGGGTTGCTGATCATCGACGAAGAGCAGCGCTTTGGCGTGGGCCACAAGGAACGGTTGAAACAATTGCGCAGCGATGTGCATGTCCTGACGCTGACCGCCACGCCGATTCCGCGCACGTTGCAACTTTCGCTGTCAGGTGTGCGCGATCTGTCGATCATCGGCACGCCGCCTGTCGACCGGTTGTCGATCCGCACGTATGTGTCAGAGTTTGACGCCGTGACCGTGCGCGAGGCGCTGTTGCGCGAACATTACCGTGGCGGGCAAAGTTTCTATGTGGTGCCGCGCGTCAGCGACCTGCCCGAGATTGAGAATTTCTTGAAAGAGCAGGTGCCCGAAGTCTCCTATGTGGTCGCCCATGGCCAGATGGCCGCGCGCGAGTTGGACGACCGCATGAACGCCTTTTACGACGGCAAATATGATGTGCTGCTGGCCACCACGATTGTGGAATCGGGGCTGGATATTCCGACGGCGAACACGATGATCGTGCATCGCGCGGATATGTTCGGGCTAAGCCAACTGTACCAAATCCGGGGCAGGGTGGGGCGCGCCAAAACGCGGGCCTATGCCTACCTGACCACCAAGCCGCGCGTGCGCCTGACACCGGCGGCCGAAAAACGGCTGCGGGTTTTGGGCAGTCTCGACACACTTGGCGCGGGCTTTACGCTGGCCAGTCAGGATTTGGATATTCGCGGGGCTGGCAACCTTCTGGGCGAAGAGCAATCAGGCCAGATGCGCGATGTGGGCTATGAACTTTACCAGTCCATGCTGGAAGAGGCGATTGGCAAGATCAAGGCCGGCGAACTGGAAGGGCTGACCGATGACGAGGGGCAGTGGGCGCCGCAAATCAATCTTGGGGTGCCGGTGCTGATCCCCGAGGATTACGTGCCCGATCTGGATGTGCGCCTTGGCCTGTATCGTCGCCTGAGCGGGCTAAGCACGAAGGTCGAACTGGAAGGTTTTGCCGCCGAATTGATCGACCGGTTCGGCGAATTGCCGAAAGAGGTTAACACGCTGATGCTGATCGTGCGGATCAAGGCGATGTGCAAAAAGGCAGGCATTTCCAAGCTGGATGGCGGGCCCAAAGGCGCAACGATCCAGTTTCACAACGACAAATTCGCCTCGCCGCAGGGATTGGTCGAATTTATCAGCGAACAGAAAGGGCTGGCCAAAGTGCGCGACAACAAAATCGTCGTGCGCCGCGACTGGCGCAAAGATAGCGACAAGATCAAGGGCGCCTTTGCCATTGCCCGCGATTTGGCCGAACGCGTGATCGCCGAAAAGAAAAAGGCCAAGGCCAATGCTTGACGATGGATTGCATGGCGTTGCGCCGGGGCATACGGCCTCGGTGGTGACACATCTTGAAATGCAGGCCCAAGCGCCGCTGCGGCCCGAGGCCGATCTGCTGCTGAGCCTTGAGCGCATCAAGACGCCGGACCCCGATTGGTATCTGGAGCTGTTTCGCAAGGTTGGCGCGCCGTGGCTGTGGTTTGGCCGTCTGACGCTGGCGCGCGACGCGCTGCTTGCGGTCATTCACGACGCGGCGGTGCATGTTTATGCGGTGCGCGAGGAGGGCCAAGATGTGGGCCTGTTGGAGTTGGATTTTCGCCACAATCCCGATTGTGAACTGGCCTATTTCGGATTGACCGAAGGCGCCGTTGGGCGCGGCGCAGGCCGCTGGATGATGAACCGGGCGATCCGGCTGGCATGGGCGGAAGGTATCACGCGGTTTCATGTTCACACCTGCACGCTGGATCATCCGGCCGCTTTGGCGTTTTATCAGCGCAGCGGTTTTGTGCCCTTTGCGCGGGAAATCGAAATTGCCCAAGACCCC
>DATFJQ010000064.1:0-10027 GCA_035269125.1 Roseovarius sp. | reverse complement strand
GCGCGCGCGGCTGGCCCGCCCGAATGACCGCCAATGCCGCAACTTCCAAACCGCACGTCTGGCCAGCATGTGCCCCGGCGACGCCCCGGAACTGGACCGCGCTTTGCAAGCCATCGGGATACTGCGCGAAACCGGCGTGATCGGCCGGGTCGAGGCATTTGACAACGCCTTGGCCCAACTCTCGACCCGCCTGCACGACAGCTATCCTGAGTTCACATGGGAAAGCACCAAGGCGAATGTGTCAGCCCCCGTCGAGAGCCCCAAGAATGCATCAACGCTGGATGAAGAACTAGCCACTCATAACTCGGATGACCTTCACCTTTGGAAAGCCGCTACTGTCGCATGACAAAAATAACCGTCATTGGAAACTGTCAGGCGCGGCCATTGGCCAACATTTTGCGCAGCAACACCCACCTTGATGTGTCGCACCCAATTATTCTGCATTTGGCCAATTCAGACGACAGTGAAGAACACGAAAAAACACTGGCCGACGCCGATCTGGTGTTGGCGCAAGCCACGTCAGACGCATTTGAGCCAAGTCATTTGCGGTCGGCCTCCCTCAAGCAACAATTTCCAGAAAAAGTTATAGTTTGGCCCAATATCTTTTACTTGGGGCAAACGCCCTACCTTCGCTACCTGACGCACCCAAAACTGGGTCGAATTATGGGGCCACTGGATGCCTATCATGATCTGCGCTTGCTTCACGAATGGTATATATTGCGGCTTGGGCGGCCAATTCTAAGCGCAGAATTTGATCCGCTTCGCATCGCTATGCGTTCTCTTGAAAACCTCAAACTGAAAGAGTCCGCATGTGATGTGCATATCTCGGACTTGATCGTTGAACATGTTACGTATCAACAGCTTTTCTTTACGTTCAACCATCCCAAGAAATGGCTTTTGGTCCAATTGGCCCAGCGGATTTCGAGGCTCGCCGAGTTCAAGCTGCCCCCACCAGAAAAACAGTCAAAAGAACCACTTGATCTGATAATCCCGCCTAATACCCTTCAGGACTTAGGAACCCCGAATGCCCAGTTCAAAGGCATGGATCTTTCAGATCAATCACCCAAGCCCGGAAAGCTCTATACCGCGCAAGAGTTGCGATCTGTTTTCTTCCAGACTTATGACAGAATAACAGAACACCTTGCCGATCCAGATACACTTCGCTTCACGCCCGACGATGCGTGACGGTCGGTGCAACCTGCATATTACCGCCCCAGTGTCGCCATCGTGAACAATCGGTTCGATCCAAGCCGGTTCTCGACATACATGCGCCGCACGCCATTGTCGTCTTCAATAGACAGGTTCAAGGCCTCGTCCGCGCCGGTGGTGCCATCCAGTGGGCCAGTGTAGAAGTTCAAGCTGCCCGGCGGGTTCACGAACATCGGGGCAAAGTTGTTGGCGCCCGTCATCGAGCCTGTGATTGACAACAAGTAATGGTAACCACTGATATTCACCGCCAGCCACATCAGGATGCGCGCGGGGTTGGACCATGGAATCTCGAACGCATACACCTGATCATCCAAAATAAAGATATCATCGAAATACGTCTGTCCCGACGGTGTGCGCAGCGCGCCGCTTTCGGCTTCAACGCTCAGGGCCGTGGACCACGCGCTGCCATCCGCGCTGACCTTGATGGCGAAATCGTCATCGCCCGTGGTGCCCATTTCGGCGCGGCCTGACCATCCGGTCTGAAACAGCACACTGGCCGTGTCGGCCTCTGACGCCTTGTTCACCTTCACCTGATGCCCGGCCCCGTCATGGCTTAGCAAGCTGGCGTCTGAGGCCACCGACAGGCGGTTTATTTCATCTGCCGTTGTGCCCACCCCAACCGCCGGCAGGTTCTGCAGGTCGGGCGCTTCGACCGTCCACGCCCCGTCCGCATACCGCAACACCTGTCCCGACGGCACAATATCGGCGCGCCACCCCGGCTGTGGCGTCACGAAGAACCATGCGTTGTCCTCACGCACGGCAATGTCGCCATCATGCCCGGCCCAGTCCTGATCTGCGCCATCACCGACCAGAAACCGCTGCCCTGTCTCAGCATCCACCGGGGGCGTTGCCAATGGCGGGCTGTCCACCGCCAGCTGCACAACCGCGTCCAAAACGCGCAAGGCTTCATTATGGGTGACGTGTTTTTGCGCCTGTGACGCCATGATGAAGGGCAGGCCAAGAGCCGGGGAGGTGTCGGACATCTGAATTCCTTTCGCTGTCTCAAAGCGTCGTGCGCCTTTGCTCAGCCAAGAATTCCGCCAAACCGTTAACACCTGAAAACCATGGCGAACGGTCCTTTATCCGATATGTTTATTCCCGAAATGCCCGGTCTTTGACACGAATGACGGGTTGGATCAAATACTCCAAAACGGTCTTTCGCCCGGTCAGAATATTCGCCTGTGCCACCATGCCGGGCATGATTTCAACCGCCACCCCATCCGCATCAAGAATCGTATCGGTGGTCCGGATTTCCACCACGAACACTTCCTCCTCGTCACGCTCGGATCGCGTGACCGCATCCGCGCCAATCCGAACGATTTCACCCGACAGGCTGCCATAGCGCGACGCGTCATAGGCCGTAATCTGCACCTTTACAGGCTGTCCGGGGTAAAGAAACGCAATGTCGGCTGGCCGCACATGAGCCTCGACCAGCAGGCTGTCATCTAATGGCACGATCTCGATCAGCTCTTCGCCCTGACGCGCCATACTGCCGATCGTGGCACGGTGTATCCGGTTGACGATCCCACGCACCGGCGCCATCAGCCGCGACCGCTCTGCCCGGCTTTGCAGCGCCGGCAGCGCCGGGCGCAGCGCGGCCAGTTCTGCCGTGGCCAAGGCCAGATCCGATAACGCGGTCGCGCGAAACCTCTCCTTTTGGGCGCGGGTCCGGTAATCAATCTCCTCCAAGGCTCCCTTTAGCCGAGCCAAGGACGCCTCTGACCGGCTCGCACGGCCCTGCCATTCGGCTTCGGACCGGCGTAACGACAGCAACGTGGTTGCGGGTTCCATCCCCCGCTCGACCAAAGGCGCCATCATCGCGCGCTCTTCAGCCAAAACCACCAATGTCGATTGGGCGATCTGGCGATCGGCCAGCCCCTCTTCATATTCTTGTTGGCGTTGCTGGCGCTGTCGCTCCAGAATCTCTATTTCGGCCTGTAATTCTGCTTTGCGGCCACGGTGCAGCGCAGTTTCTGACCGCACTACATCGCCTGCATGCTTCACCAGCTGATCCGAAAAATTCAGCGCAGTGCCATCTATCTCTGCCTGCAATCTTTCGATCCGGGCCATCAGGCCAAAAGCGCGCTGCTGTTCTTGATCCAGCTGGCTATCGAGAATGGTGCCATCCAGCTCCATCAATAGATCGCCTTTGGCCACCACTTGACCCTCTTTGACATGCAAGGCCTGCAAAACACCTGGCTCTGTCGCCTCAATCACTTGCACCGACGCCGATGGGACGATCCTCCCGGAGGCACGCGTGACATCATCAATTTCGGTGATCGCAGCCCAAACACCAACTGCAATCAGAAACAACAAGATCGCGAACAGCAAGATCGAGCCACGCACCGGTGATCGCCCGCGCATTTCTGCGGCCAAGCGTTCCAGATCGGTGTTACGCGCCATTCTGCTCCCCCGGCCCCTGCGTGGCAGTGCGCCTCAGAATGCTCTTGTCGCCGTCCGCGGCGACCTTGCCCTCCTCGATCACAATCACCCGATCCACCAGATCAAGAAGGCTGGTGCGGTGTGTCACGATCACCATCGTCCGATCTTGGGTATGTGTCTTCAGGCGTTCAATGACATCGCGTTCATTTTGGACGTCCATCGCGCTTGTGGGCTCGTCCAAAAGCAAAATGGGCGGCTGGCCGGCCAATGCCCGTGCAAGAGTGATGGCTTGGCGCTGTCCGCCTGAAAGGCCCTCACCCCGTTCGGCCAGTTGCAAATCATATCCCAACGGGTGGCGCGCGATAAAATCTTCGACACCGGCAATCTTTGCCGCCTCAAGAATCTCGGTGTCACGCAGATTACGCGAGCTAATCGCAATATTCTCGCGGACAGTGCCGGAAAACAGCCAGACATCTTGCAACACCGACCCAACGTTGCGCCGCAGATCGCCGGGATCGATTTGGCGTATATCAGTACCATCAATCAAAACTGCACCCTTGTCGGGCGCGTACAGGCCCAAGATCATACGGGCAACGGTGCTTTTGCCTGACCCGATACGCCCGAGTATCGCAACCTTTTCCCCCGGCTCGATGGTAAAGCTGACACCGTTCAAGGTTGTTACCAACTGATCGGGATAGGCAAAATGCACATCATCCAATTGGATACGCCCTTCAAGACGCGGACGAGACAACCAATTCCGACCTTCAGGGCGCTCACTGTCGGCGCGCATCAACGCGTCGATACTGCGATATGAACTGCGGGCCTGATTCAGCCGCGTCAGGGTCTGTGCCAATTGGGCCAGCGGTGCCAGTGTTCGCCCGGTCAAAATCACACTCGCGATCAAAGCGCCCATGCTGACAGAGCCCTCGGTGATAAGAAACACGCCGTAAAACACGATCATGACCTGTGCGGCCTGTTGCGCAAATCCGGTTGCATTCATCGCAAATTGGGTCACGGCGCGGCTGCGCAAACCATGCTCGGATTGCCGCTTTATCGCCTCTTCCCATCGGGCACGCATTTGTCTGGCGGCCCCCGAGGCCTTTATGGTTTCAAGTCCTGAAACCGTTTCCACCAGAACGCTTTGCTTTGATTGCCCGTCGGCAAAACTTTTCTCGGCCATGCGGGCCAAAACGGGCTGCACGGCCAAGCCGATAAATAGAACGGCTGGCACGGCCAATGCGGGCACCAATGCCAAGGGTCCGCCGATCAGGTAAATGACCCAAATGAACAGAAAAATGAACGGCAGGTCCACAACCGCAACCAATGTGGCCGAGGTAAAGAAATCGCGCAGCGTTTCAAATTCTCGCAATGTGCTGGCCAGCGCCCCGGTGGATCCCTTCCGGGCCTTCATCTGCAAGTCCAAAAGCTGATCAAAAATTCGGCGGCCCATCAGCAAATCGGCGCGTTGACCGGCGCGGTCGATAAACCCGGCCCGCAATGTCTTGATCAGGAAATCAAACAACAGGGCAATGCCGACACCCAGCGTCAGTGCGATCAAGGATTCCGTGGCCTCGTTCGGCAAAACGCGATCATACACGACCATGATAAAGATCGAGGTCGTCAGCCCAAGAAAATTGGCAAGTATGGCCGCCAACAGAACCTGACTATACGACCACTTGTTTGCAGCCAAAGCCGACCAGAACCAATGCCCTCTGCGGCCATCAATATTGGCATTGATATCATCCCGATGCTCGGGCCGCAAAAGAATGGCATAGCCCGTATACACTTGTTCCAGATCCGAGCGGGACATCTGACCAATCCCCTCACCCAGTAGCGGATCGTGGATGGCCAGTGTCTCACCCACGCCCAACCCATGCAGCACCACGGCACGCCCATCCTGAAGCAGGAGGATGGCTGGGGTCAGTGTGCTGTCGAACGCATGCAGTTTACGCGCGCCGAATGCTGCCTGCAGCCCCGCACGTTCGGCTGCTGTGATGACCTCACGCACTCCAAGCCGATCCTCTTCCTCCGAAGATTGAACCGCATGCAACGCGGCCAGTGTCATCGGGCGATCCAGATGCGCGGCGGCATGCAGCATACACGCCTCCAGCGGCGTGATTTCATCCGATTTGCTTGCCTGATCACGGCCCAGCGACACAACACGAGGACTCTCAACGCTCATTCGGGCACCTCTGTCAGGTTGACCGAAAAGACATCCAAAATATCACCGGTCAGCGCCAAGACCGCATAGTCCGTCAGGAACCTGTCTTGCTCAGCGGCAATTAAAACCTCTTGGGCGCGCACGTAATCTCTTTGCGCGTCCAGAAGGTCGATCAGACTGCGGCGCCCGATGCCAAACTGCTCTCGCGCCGCTTCGACTGATGCCTTGTTTGATGCCACAGCCGCGCGTGCTGCCGCCACACGCGCCTGCCCCGCCCGTTGATCCGAACGAACAAAGGCCAGCGCCTCTTGGACATCGCGCATCAATTGATCACGCTCCGCCCGAATACCGTCCAAGCGCGCCTGCGCGGCATCAACTGCTGCGGCCCGCTGACCACGGGTATCGAGGCTGTAGCTGACCGATAGATCAAATCCGATGTCACCGCCTCCGCCCGAGGCGCGTCGGCCCGTTGCGCCCAATTCGACACTGGGCATCTTGCGGGCCTGGGCCGCACTCAGATCGGCTTCGACGGAGCGCAGCCGGGCTTCGACGGCCCGTAACCGTGGGCTTAAACGCAAATTCTTATCGTCTTGGGATGGTAAAGCCGGTGCTTTTTTCGCCCTTGGGAGGCGATCTGGAAGGTCACCAAAATAGCGTGAATACTGGGCTTGCGCCCGGTCAAGACTGCCTTGCGCATCGGCAAGCTGTGTTTCGGCATCGGCCAAACGGCTATTGGCTGTTAACTGGTCGGCAGACGATCCAGCGCCCTGTGCCGCACGCTCATCAATCTGATCGGCAATGCGTTGCAGTATGCGCAGATTGTCGTTCGACAATGCCAGAAATTTCCGGCGACTGACCAGATTGTAATGCGCTTCCACGGCGGCCAACACCGCCGACGATGCGTTCTCGATGCGGCTGGCGCGGGTTTCAAGAACACGCGCGCGTGCCGCGCTAAGATCTGCCCGGGCTGCGCCGCCGTCATAAACAAGCTGCGACACCCGGGCAAAAGGCGACACATTGCTATCGGCGCTACCGCGAACAATCCGCGATTCCGCGCCGATACCCACAGACAATTCTGGCTTGAAGGCGCCATCTGCCGCCCGCTCTTCGGCCTGAGCGGCCCGGATGGCGGCAGCGGCTTGGGTCAGCGTGGGATTGTTACGTGTCGCATCAGCGATGGCTTGACCATAAGTCGTATCTGCGACCGCATTTGATACTCGATCCGCCCCAAGACCGGGCGTGCCGGGCGCTATGGTGGCCGCGACATCCTCCAATTGTGGAACGTCGGTACATGCGCCCAGAACCAGCAGTAAGATGCCTGCAAAACCGTTGCGTGCGATAGTCATTGGAGCAATGCGTGTCATTCCTGCTCACTTGTCTCGGCGGCTTGCGCGTCCGCCAGCGCTGATAGAAAAGTGGCAACAGTCTGCGGTGGCGACGTGTCTTGTGCGTGCACTGCCTTGTGGTCGGTGTCGCCCAAACCAGCAGCCGCGATCCGCGTGATCCAGCCCAGATGGTGCGTTGACACCAATTGAGCCTGCGCCAAACGCAACGCACCAATGCCCCAGAGATCAGAAATCAAGTGGTCAGGTAGCGCGGCAAGTTTGGCCTGATCCACCATGCAATAGCCTGCCGTATCCTCGGGCGTCATGCCCCGCAGCGGGGTCAGTTCGGTCAAAACGCCAGCCTTGGCCAACGCGTTGGCTGCGTCGCGCGTTTCCTTTTGCGAGGCCGCTCGCGTCTGGAAAAAAGTAATCACCTGAGCAAGAGGCTGTGCCACTTGGCCGTCTTCCTCGAAGAACGGCTCGTCTTGGGGGTTATCGGTGACAAGGCCGCTGCTTTCATCAATCATCAAGATATTTTGCCCATCGCCGCCGACCGCTTCTGCGACAAAAGGGTAGGCCCGCAGGCCCGAGGGCACATATGTTCCGCGCCACTTTCCCTCGGGCGTCACAAAAACGCCGCGCGCTTTGTCTGATGTCGCCAACAGGGCCAGCACGTCCCAACCTTCTGTGTCCTGTTTGAAGACCAGCGGGAAGGCACTTGCCGCAGGCTCGATCTCGGCCAGCACAACAGACACATCTCGCAGGTGCCGCGCAAAAGCATAAGACGTAAAGCGCCGCCAACGTCGCGCGCCATGTCGTTCCGGGCTGACCGGAACGGCACTCACATCAGGTTGCACGCTGTCTGTCATTGCCATCTGCACAGGTTTTTTCTTCTCAAAAATATGGGCCGCAAACGGCCCACATTCTTTTGCTCCGGTGATTGGATACACTACGCGGGGACTGCTCCTGTCGGATCAGGCAGCAGGATTTGATCCGGATTAATTCGATCCAATCCGCCAACTCCTTCGAAATTGGCCATGGTGTCGAAACTGGCCGCGCCGGAACCATCGGTGGACACCAATGCCAGTTCTGCATCAGTTCCATCGCCTGCCATAAGGTAGAAGCTTTCATTGGCACCGATACCGTTCAACATGTCAAACGCATCCGACGCTGATACCGAGGTTTGAGCCGTTGTGAAAATGACAAACCCAGTGTTCGCGCCAACCGCGCTGCCATCGGCCAGCGGTTCCACGACATCACCGTCGCCCTTCAGATCAATCGCACCAATAAAGGCGATCTCGTCAGCGAACTGGTCACCAAAGGCATTGGTAAAGCCTAAAACGGTATCCGTGCCATTATCTGTTGGTAGCGAGTCGAACACCACGAAATTCGACCCAGACGCAGACACGTCAATAGTATCGTCACCGCCACGGCCCTGCACAAATGAGTCGAATTTATCCGCAGTCAAAGTATCCGCACCTTCGGTGCCAACAATCAACTCTGCGGACCCACTGGGGGTATCAGCCACTTCGTTGTCGAACCGCACAGTGATCGGCCCGGCCCCCTGATCCGTCAGCCCGAATGTGAAAAGCTGCGATCCTTCCGGCAGCGGCGTTGAGAACGTGCCCCCGCCAGCAATCAATTCGCCAGACGCAGCCTCGTCCTCATTTTCCAAAAAGAGATCCAGATCTCCGTTTTCCGCAAAACTTCCTGCAATGTGTTGTGCAGCCGCTGGATCAAACGTGATCTCGCTGCGGAAGCCATCGTTGGAATTGAAGGTATCCCCGGTGATCGCCGCGACGGTCAAATCAGCCCCGGATTCATCTGCAACGACATACCCGAATTCAGATGCCAGATACGCATCAACGGTCTGGCTAACCGTGTCGGCCGCACGCCCATCGGCATTGCTGACATCTGCCGCAACCAAATAGGTGCTCCCGGCCTCCAACTGCTCCAGCACATCATCACCAACCGGTGCCGTCCATATTCCCGCGGAAATCGTGCCTGTCGCTGTGCCGATCACAGTGGACGTCGTAGTATCAGTAAAGGTAACAGTTACCTCCTGCCCGTCGGCACCTAGGGCTGTGCCGCTGATAGATGCATTTTCCAGATCGCTCAGGTCAACCGCACCGTCTGTGCCAACATCATCGAGTGTTACAGTAGGCTTGAAATCGGTTTCGATGTCGAAACTGTCACTGTCCGTGTTTCCGGCATCATCCGCCACATTGATCGTTACGGTATAGCTGGTCTGGTCGGAAAGTGCGGACAGCAAGCCGTCACCTGAAAAGTCAATAGTGTATGTCCCACCATCGGATACATGAGAAACCCTCTGCAAGACCGCGCTCCCGCTGTCATCGAGAAACAGCAAGTCTGCCGATGTGCCGTCCGGTGCATCGGTGAGCACGTCAAATCCAACGATGGGATCTTCGGCCAATTCCGCCAGCGTCAGAACATATCCAGCAGGCGGCGGATCGGCGAACGAAATGGTTGGGGCAACCAGATCGGCATCAAAGCTTGCGGTTGCCTGATCCGCAGCATTCCCCGCGACATCCGACACATCCGCTGTCACAGGCACGGTATCGCCATCGCTGATGCCCGACAGATCGTCTGAGGTCAGATCAAGCGACCACGCTTCACCGTCAACGGTTTCCGTAAAGTCCGTGCCGCCGACATTGATGGTGACCGTCTGGTCATTTTCGGCCCCAACGGCGGTGCCAGCAAGGGTGAACCCATCGGTCTGTTCGGTGATGTTCAAAGTCCCGTCATCCGCGATAGGGCCAGTAATTGTGATTTCTGGCGCGCTCAGATCGGCATCAAAACTGGCTGTGGCGGTCTCAGCCGCATTCCCCGCGGCATCCGACACATCCGCTGTCACAGACACGGTATCGCCATCGCTGATGCCCGACAGATCGCCTGAGGTCAGATCAAGCGACCACGCTTCGCCGTCAAC
>DATFJQ010000063.1:0-6240 GCA_035269125.1 Roseovarius sp. | reverse complement strand
CTGGCGCGGCGCGGCACCTCGACGCCGGTCAGCTTTTCGATCACCAAACACCAGGCATGTTCCTGATTCATTGGCGCCACGTAATCCAGACGGTCGAAATACGGCAGGTTTTGCAGATAGGTGCGGCTTTCCATCAGCTTTTCTGTGCCGCGATGTAACAGGCCAATATGCGGGTCGCATCGCTCGACAATCTCGCCGTCCAGCTCAAGCACCAAACGCAAAACGCCGTGCGCCGCCGGGTGCTGCGGGCCGAAGTTCAGGTTGAAATTTCGAATTTTCTGTTCGCCCGTCAGGGCATCTTCAAACTTTGAGCCGTCCATTATACGCGCCCTCCGCCAATCTTGTCACGAAACGCCATGACCCATAACAGGACCAGCGCCCCCAGAGGAATGATCGAAACCAAAGCAACCCAGCTGGATATCCCGAACTTGGGCAAAAGCCGCCAGAACGGAACCACAACCAAGATGGCCATGATAATGAAAAACAACAGTCCGCCGCCGCCCATGCCGTAACCTCCGCCCATTACTTGGCCTCCTCTTTCTTCTCGTCACCGGGCAGGATGTAATCCGCGCCCTCCCACGGCGACATGAAGTCGAATTGCCGGTATTCCTGAACAAGGCTGACAGGTTCATAGACCACCCGTTTCTGCACCTCGTCATAGCGCACTTCGGTATAACCCGTGGTCGGGAAATCCTTGCGCAGTGGATGCCCGCGAAAGCCATAATCGGTCAGGATGCGGCGCAGGTCGGGATGGCCGGAAAACAGGATGCCGAACATGTCGAACACTTCGCGCTCGAACCAGTTGGCCGAGGGGTGCACATCCGAGATGGAGGGCACCATATCCTCTTCGCGCACGGCAACGCGCAGACGGATACGATGGTTTTGGTACATGCTGAGGAAGTGGTAGACCACATCGAACCGCTTGGCCCGGTCGGGGTAGTCCACGCCGGTGATGTCCACCAGACTGGAAAACTTGCAGGTCTGATCGGTTTTCAGAAACTCCACCAACCCCACGATATTGGCCAGCGCGACATCCACGTTCAATTCGCCATGGGTAACGTCCCAACCCAGCACACAATCGGGGCGCTTGGCCTCGATATGGGCGCCTAGTTCTTTCAGCGCGTTGCTCATCGTTTTCGTCCTTTCGCGCGGCCCATCGTGGCGCGCCGTTGTCTGTCAGGCGCGCTTAGCGCACGATCGTCCCGGTCCGGCGGATTTTCCGCTGCAATTGCATGATGCCGTAAACCAACGCTTCGGCGGTTGGCGGGCAGCCGGGCACATAAATGTCGACCGGAACGATCCGGTCACAGCCGCGCACAACGGAATAGCTGTAGTGGTAATAGCCGCCGCCATTTGCGCATGATCCCATCGAGATCACATAACGCGGCTCGGGCATCTGGTCGTAGACCTTGCGCAACGCCGGGGCCATCTTGTTGGTCAGCGTGCCCGCCACGATCATCAGGTCCGATTGACGCGGGCTGGCGCGCGGCGCGGTGCCAAAGCGTTCCAGATCATAACGCGGCATCGACGAATGCATCATCTCCACGGCGCAACAGGCCAAGCCGAAGGTCATCCAGTGCAAGCTGCCTGTGCGCGCCCAGTTGATGATATCCTCAGTTGAGGTGACAAGAAATCCCTTGTCCTGCAACTCGCGGTTCAAGTCCTGCGTGGCGACCTCGCGGTCGGGGCCAGCAGTGTTCAGTCCGGTCGCTACTCCCATTCCATCGCCCCTTTTCTCCATTCATAGGCAAACCCGGCGGTCAGCACGGCAAGGAACGCCATCATCGACCAGAACGCCGTCATCGAAATATCTTGAAAGGCCACGGCCCAAGGAAACAGCATCGCAATTTCCAGATCAAAGATAATGAACAGGATCGACACCAGATAAAACCGGACATCGAATTTCATGCGCGCGTCGTCAAAGGCGTTAAAGCCACATTCATACGCGCTTAGCTTTTCGGGGTCGGGATGACGCACCGCAGCGACCACCGCTGCGAGGATCAAAACCAGACCAAGGCCAATGGCAATGGCCAGAAGAACCAGAATGGGAAGGTATTCCCTCAGCATCTCGTCCACGGGATGGCTCCTTTCATGCGCGTAACGCACGCATTCAGATGGCTGTACAGACTACCGCAGGGTTTACCCCTGCCCCCGGTCAGGGTCAACCGACGCAGAACACATTCCAATTCTTGCACTCATACCCAACCGCACCGTGTATGCAACTGTATACTTCTAAGGGGTTTCAACAGCTCGCCGCTTTGAAAAGCCTTGTTAAACCTACCGGTTCCACTGAAACTAGTGTGCAAAACCGCTCTGTCATCCCCGGCGGCATGGCGAATCTGTTACCCCATCCAAGACGGTTTGCTTTTGTCGAAAAATGCGCCGATGCCCTCGGGAGCTTCATCGCCTTGCCAACACGCGGCCAGTTCTTCAACCGTATGCGCGATCACCGAGTCGTCAATGCGTGGCCCCAAATGCCGTAGCAACGCCTTGGCGCGCGCCACCGCGCCCGGCGCGCAGTCCAGATACGGGATAACCTCGGCCTCGACCGCGCGATCAAGATCATCTGCCGGAACAGCCCGCGCCAACAGGTTCAAACCCACGCCTTCCTTAGCGTCGAACCGACGCCCCGACATGAACACCCGCCGCGCTTTGGCCTCGCCCATCCGGGCGCAGACATAAGGCCCGATAGTGGCCGGGATCAGCCCCAGCCGAGTTTCAGTTAGGCCCATCACGATATGATCGGCCCCGATGGCCACATCACAAACGCTGGCCAAGCCAATCCCGCCGCCAAAGGCATTACCGTGCAATCGCCCGATCAACGGTTTGGGCAAGGTGTTCAGCGCCTGTAGCATATGCGCCAGCTTGGCCGCCTCGGCGGATCGAACCTCGGGCGCGGCCTCGAACTGGTCGCGCATCCAGCCAAGATCACCGCCCGCACAGAACGTCTTGCCCTCGGCGGCCAGGATCACCACACGCGTCGCAGGGTCATCGCCCAAGCGCTGCGCGGCCTGTGTCAGCTCGGCAATCATCTGCGCCGACATGGCGTTGTGCTTTTCGGCGCGATCCAGCCAAAGCGTTGCGACGCCCCGCGCGTCATGGTCGATGCGAATGGTTTCAAACATGTCCTGCCCTCCTCAAGGCGCTTTTGGCTTAAGCGTTCCGATCCCGACGCATCGCGCGCGCCATATCCGCCGCCCTGTTCAAAACGGCCCGGTCCAGACCGGTCTCATACCCAAGGGCCGTCAGCCTGTCATGCACTGCCTCGGTCGCGACATTGCCCGCAGCGCCGGGGGCATAAGGGCATCCGCCCAAGCCCCCCACGGCGGCATCGAACACCCGCACGCCCCGCGCCAACGACGCCTCGATATTGTCCAGCGCCCGACCGCTGGTGTCGTGGTAGTGGCCTGCCAGCTTGTCGGCGGGCACAACCTGACAGACCGCGCGCAGCATCGCATCAATGCTGTCGGGCGTGGCCTGCCCGATTGTGTCGCCAAGCGACACCTCGTAGCACCCCATCTGGAACAAGCGCTCCGCCACCCGCGCCACATCCGCCGGGTCGACCACGCCGTCATAGGGGCAATCCGTCACGCAAGAGACATAGCCCCGCACCGGCACGCCAGCCTGTGCCGCGGCCTCCATCACCGGCGCAAAGCGGGCAAGGCTTTCTTCGATCGTGGCGTTGATATTGGCCTTGGAAAACCCTTCCGAGGCCGAACCGAACACCGCCACCTCATCTGCCCGCGCCGCCAACGCGCCTTCGAACCCGCGCAAATTTGGGGTCAACGCCGCATAGCGCACCCCCGGCGCGCGGGTAATTCCGGCCAGCACATCCGCCGAATCCGCCATTTGCGGCACCCATTTGGGGCTGACGAAACTGGCCACTTCGATCCGGCGAAAGCCCGCGCCGCTCAGGCAATCCACCAAAGCGATCTTGTCGGCCGTGGCAATCTGGCGCTTTTCGTTTTGCAACCCGTCGCGCGGGCCAACTTCGAATATCTCGACCCGCTCAGCCATCCCATGCCTCGTAAAAGTCCTGTTCGTAGATCAATCCAGCATCCGGCCCCGGCAGCGCGGCCTCAAAGCCCTCCCGCTCGGTGATCCGCTCATACCATTTCTGGGTTTCCGGATAGCCATCCAGCCGCGCAAATCGACGCGCCATATAGACCGCCTGCCCGACACAGATGTCGCAGGCCGAAAATCCGCTGGTCAGCAGATAATCGCGGTTTTCCAAAGGGGTGGACAGCCGCGCCTCAATCGCGTCATAGCATTTGCGCAGCCGGGCCGCCTCAAGATTCATGATGATGGGGCTGCGCATCGTATCCTCATACAGCATGATGTGCTGCTGCGTCAGCGCCGCCACATGTTGGCTGATCGTCTCGGCAAAATGCACCCAGACCAGCCACGCCATGCGGTCCATACTGTCCGGCCCCCGGCCAAGCCCCGCCTCGGGGAAGCGGTCGCACAGATATTCCACCATCGCGCCGGATTCGAACATCCGCTCGCCTTCGATTTCCAAGGCTGGCACCCGCCCGGCCGGGGACAGCGACAAGAATTCCGGGGCGCGCAAGGATTTGTCGAAAGCATGCTCGACCACCTGAAACTCGATATCCAATTCATGCAGCAGCCAAAGCACCCGCATCGACCGGCTTTGTGGCACGTGATGAAGTGTGATCATGCCGAACTCCTTTCGCTCTCACCGCTGGCCAGCCGGATCAAGGCCGCGCCGGCGGCAACCTGCGCACCTTCGACCACCAGCACCTCTTCGACGGTGCCATCACGGGCCGCCAGCAACGAATGCTCCATTTTCATGGCCTCCAATACGGCCAGACGGTCGCCTTCGCGCACCTCTTGGCCCGGCTTGGCCGTCACCTGCTTGACCAGACCGGGCATCGGCGCCTCGATCACGTCCTGATCGCCCGCCGCCATTGCCGCGCGTTCCAGCGGATCGACAATATCAAAGCCGATGCCATAGCGGTCAAAAACCGTCACCAAGGCCCCCGACACCGCGACATTCGGCGCAGCCTGCCCATCCATTTGCCAACGCCCCCCCACACGGCGCGCAGCCACGGTGGTATCGCCGACCTGCACATCATGGGCCTCTGCCGACAGGCTTTGCACACGCACGGCGATGTCGTCACCTTGCCGGTGCAAGTGCACAGTTTGGGTGAGCGGCGTCCACAGGCGAAAGCCGGTTGTGCCCTCCGCATCGTCAAGCAACCCCATCGCGGCCAAGGCGGCCAGCGCGATGTCGCGCGGCTCGGGCGCAGGCTCCACCACCAACTCATCCAGATCGCGCGCGATCAGATCGGTATCCACATCACCGGCAGCAAAACCGTCATGCCCTGCCAAAGCGCCCAGAAACGCCAGATTGGTCACCGTGCCCGCCACCTCGCAATCGCGCAACGCCGCCGACAGACGCCGCAGCGCGCCCGCCCGTGTGGCCCCATGGGTGATCAGCTTGGCGATCATCGGGTCGTAATGCGGGCTGATCTCATCACCCGCGCGCACCCCGGTATCGGCCCGCGCGCCATCAGGAAAGCGCAGATGCGCCAAACGCCCTGTCGCGGGCAAAAACCCCTTAGGCACATCCTCGGCATAAAGCCGCGCCTCGAAAGCGTGACCGTTGATCTGCAATTCGTCCTGCCGCTTGGGCAGGCCGCCGCCACTGGCAACACGCAACTGCCACTCCACCAGGTCGACGCCGGTGATCGCTTCGGTCACCGGATGCTCGACCTGCAATCGCGTGTTCATTTCCATGAACCAAAACCCATCCGGGCGCAGCCCCAGGCTGCCATCCACGATGAACTCCACCGTGCCCGCCCCGGCATAGCCGATCGCCTTGGCGGCGCGTACCGCCGCCTGCCCCATGGCCGCCCGCATATCGTTGGTCATACCCGGCGCGGGTGCCTCTTCGATCACCTTCTGATGCCGTCGCTGAAGCGAACAATCGCGCTCGAACAGATGCACCGCCGTTTCGCCATCGCCAAACACCTGAACTTCGATATGACGGGGCTTCTGGATATATTTCTCGATCAGCACCGCATCATTGCCAAAGGCGGTCTTGGCCTCGCTGCGGGCGCTGTCCAGCGCCTCGTTGAAATCTTCAGGCCGGGTGACCAAGCGCATGCCCTTGCCGCCACCGCCTGCCACCGCCTTGATCAACACCGGATAGCCGATTGCATCCGCCGCGCCGGACAAATGCTCGGGGTCTTGATTGTCACCGTGATAGCCCGGCAC
>DATFJQ010000062.1:0-3282 GCA_035269125.1 Roseovarius sp. | reverse complement strand
GAAACTGTGCTTGGTCATGGTGCTGCAACTTTCCCACCTGCTATTCGGATTGTGCAAAATCAAAGGTCTTACAACAGATAGGGGGTTTCATCGCAACGCCCAAAGAAATTCACCGATGACCACGATTAACCCTATTCATGCGGCAATCCCCCGGAATTTCCCTGTGGCCAACCGCGCCCGGCGCTGGCATAGCTTGGCCCAGATTTCCATAGCCCGGACAAGGCCAAATGACCCAGATAATCCAGTCGCTTTCCGAGATTTCCAGCCGCTACGACGCCCTGTTCGTTGATCTATGGGGCTGTGTTCATAACGGGGTGCGCGCCCTGCCCGAGGCCGTGACCGCCTTGCAGGCCTACCGCGAAACGGGTGGCGTGGTGGTTCTTGTCACCAATTCGCCGCGTCCTCGGCTTGGCGTGGAGAAGCAGCTAGAGGCATTCGGCGTGCCGCGCGACTGCTGGGATACCATCGCCACCTCTGGCGATAGCGCGCGGGCCGCGATGTATCGGGGCATGGTTGGCGAGGCGGTGTATTTCATCGGCGAAGACCGCGACTCCAAGTTTTTTGAGCCGCTGGAAGTGATTGACGACCCTGTGCAAATCCGCATTGTTCCGCTGGACGAAGCCGAGGGCATCGTCTGCACCGGCCCGTTCGATCCGATGGCCGATCTGGACACGTATCGCCCCGATTTTCTGTATGCCAAACAAAAGGGGCTTAAGATGCTGTGCGCAAACCCCGATATCGTAGTGGATCGCGGCGACCATCGCGAATGGTGCGCCGGGGCGCTGGCGCGGCTTTATACCGAAATGGGCGGTGAAAGCCTGTATTTCGGCAAGCCGCATCCGCCGATCTATGATCTGGCCCGCCGACGGCTGACGGCGACAGGGCATGACGTGGAAACAGGATCGATTCTGGCGATTGGCGACGGGATTCACACTGATATCGCTGGCGCCTTGGGTGAGGATATCGATTCTCTGTTCATCTCGGGCGGGCTGGCCGCTGCCGAAACCAAAACGTCGCAGCAACCCGATAAAACAGCGCTAAACACCTTTTTGGAAAAGGAAAAAATGCTCCCGACCTACACAATCGGTCATCTGCGCTGAATAAAAAGACCTTGATTTTCTGCGCCTGCAAAGCAATAAAGTTCCAACATTGGGCGCGAAAGCGTCTCGAAAATTACTTATCGCCTCAGTCAGGAGGGTCGAATGTTGGACAACATGCCGCGCGGAACCATCACCATCGAAGAGATCGAGATGGGCATGACGCGCAGCCTGCGCAAAGTGGTCACCGATGAAGACATCGAGATGTTTGCGCAGGTCTCAACCGACAGAAACCCCGTGCATCTGGACGATGCCTATGCCCAAGATACGATTTTCGAAGGCCGCATCGCGCATGGCATGCTGACGGCCGGGCTGATTTCGGCGGTGATTGGCGAACAATTGCCGGGCCATGGAACGGTATATATGGGACAGACGCTGAAATTTCTGGGCCCGGTGCGCCCCGGCGATACGGTTCTGGCCGAGGTCGAGGTCATCGGCATTGATCATGGCAAACGTCGCGTTCAACTTGACTGCCGTTGTCTGGTCAACGGCAAGAAAGTTCTGATCGGCGAGGCGACCGTTTTGGCCCCCTCGGGCAAGTTCGACTAAGCGCCCGCGCGCCGGATCATTCCCCCAAGGCCACGCCTTCGCGGCGGGGATCAGCCCCGCCCCGCAAAACATCCCCGATAGAAATCGCGTGTAGCCCCGACACCAACGGGCGCTGCGCCACCTCGTAGCCCATCTCGGCCAACTCGGTCATCAGGCGGGATGATATCCGCCCCTCCTCTATATCATAGGGGCCAAAACGGTTGACCATGTTGGGCAGGTCGATGGCCTGTTGCACATCCAAGCCCCAATCCAGATGCGCGATGATCGCCTTGACCACATAGCCGATGATGCGGCTGCCACCGGGGCTACCGACAATCAGCACCGGCTGCCCATCTTTCAAAACGATTGTCGGCGCCATCGATGAGCGCGGCCGTTTGCCCGGCGCAACCCGATTGGCCACCGGCACACCATCGACATGGCTGCGGAATGAAAAATCCGTCAGTTCATTATTCAACAGAAACCCGCGCACCATCAGGCGTGAGCCAAAGGCGTTTTCGATGGTTGTCGTCATCGACAGGGCGTTACCGTCGCGGTCAACGATGGAAATATGCGAGGTCGAGGGAAACTCAAGCGCGTCACCATCAGCAAGGTTCAAGCTGTGATCGAACTCGGGCTTGCCCGGCGCAACCTGTGGCAACGCATCATCGCCGCGCAGCAAGTCGGCCCGTTTGTTCAGGTACTCCTTGGCGACCAACCCTTTGACCGGCACCGGCACGAAATCACTATCAGCGATGTAACGGCCCCTGTCGGCAAAGGCCAACCGACTGGCATCCCCGATCAATCGCCACGCCTGCGCATCGTCCGGCCCCATGGCCGCCAGATCGTAAGGCTCAAGCAGTCCAAGGATCTGTCCGACGGTCAGCCCACCAGAGGACGGCGGCCCCATGCCGCACACCTCATAGGCGCGATAGGGCACACAGACCGGTGCGCGTTCCTTGACCCCATAGATTGCCAGATCGAGCATACCAAGACGCCCGGGATTGCCCGGCGCGCGCTGCACTGTGCGGGTGATATCAGTTGCAATATCCCCGGTGTAAAACGCTTGCGCCCCGTCATCGGCCAGACGGCGCAACACCTGGGCATAGGCCGGATTGCGCAGCCGTTCGCCCTGTGCAATCGGCTGGCCATCGGGCAAAAAATAGTCCCGCGTCGGTCCAAAACGATCCAGGCGCAAGGCATCGCCCGCCACAAGTTTCGCCAGTCTGGGGCTGACCTCAAAGCCGTTGTCCGCCAAGCTGATCGCATCCGTGAATAGGCCGCTCCACTCGGATCGCCCCCATCTGTCATGGGCGGCCTGCATCAGCGCGGGCGTTCCCGGCACACCAACCGAACGCCCGCCAACTACGGCATCGAAAAATTGCAAGGGCTGGCCCTGCTCATCCTGAAACAGCTGCGGCGTTGCCGCCAAGGGGGCCGTTTCACGGCCATCCAGCGTCGTGACCTTGCCAGTGCCACCGTCGCGCCACACCAGAAACGCCCCGCCACCCAAGCCCGAGCTTTGCGGCTCGACCAAACCAAGCACCGCCTGCACCGCCACCATGGCATCGGCGGCCGTGCCGCCCATACGCAGCACCCGCGCCCCCGCCTCGGCGGCCAACGGATTGGCCACTGCCACCATCCAATCGCGTGCTTCAAC
>DATFJQ010000061.1:0-10683 GCA_035269125.1 Roseovarius sp. | reverse complement strand
CCACAGATTGAACCCGGCGAACTGGCTGGTATAACGCTGACAGCAAACTAGGCACAGCGCGCGGGGGCATATCGTGGCGGGGCAGACAAAATCACTGACAGAGCTTGGCCTGACCGCGCAAGGCGGCCGGCGGGCTGGCATCACTGGCTTGGCCATCGACAGCCGCGAGGTGCGCGACGGATTTCTATTTGCCGCCCTGCCCGGAACGCGAGTGCATGGGGCCGAGTTCATCCAATATGCCCTGCGCATGGGGGCGGTCGCCATTTTGACCGACGCCGAAGGCGCTAAGCTGGCGGCGGATGATCTGGCCGCGCATGACGCCGCGCTGATCGTGGCCGAAGATCCGCGCCAGACCTTGGCGTTTTGCGCTGCCCTGTGGTTCGGCGCACAGCCCGAGGTCATGGTTGCCGTCACTGGCACCAATGGCAAAACCTCGGTGGCTAGCTTTTGCCGGCAAATCTGGTCCGAGATGGGGCTTGAGGCCGTCAACCTTGGCACCACTGGCGTCGAAGGCGCGTTCGAGGCGCCTTTGGCCCACACCACCCCCGATCCGATCACCTTGCACCGGGTTTTGGCGCAGGCCGAGGCCGAGGGTGTGACCCATGCCGCGATGGAGGCGTCCTCGCACGGGTTGGATCAGCGCCGGCTTGATGGCATCCGTTTGCAGGCGGCGGGCTTTACCAATTTTACGCAGGACCATCTGGATTATCACACAACCTTTGACGCTTATTTCGCGGCCAAAGCCGGGCTGTTCGCCCGCGTTCTGCCCGAAGACGGTGTGGCGGTTCTGAATATCGACGACCCCAAGGGGCAATCCATGGCGGAAATCGCCAGCGCCCGGGGGCAGGATCTGATCACCGTGGGGCGCACCGAAGGGGCCGATCTGCATTTGTTGGCGCAACGGTTTGAACCCACGGGCCAAGAGTTGCGCTTTGACTGGCAGGGCCGCGTGCATCAGGCGCGGATGCCCCTGATTGGCGGGTTTCAAGCGGAAAACGTATTGCTGGCGGCGGGGCTATGTATCGCCGCCGGGGCCGATGCCGAACGTGTGTTTGAGACCCTGCCACATATGAAAACCGTGCGCGGGCGGATGCAATTGGCCGCCACCCGGCGCAACGGGGCGGCGGTGTTTGTGGATTATGCGCACACGCCTGATGCGGTCTCGACGGCGATCACGGCCTTGCGGCCGCATGTCATGGGGCGGCTGGTTGCCATTGTCGGCGCGGGTGGTGATCGCGATACGGCCAAGCGCCCCTTGATGGGCCGTGCGGCGGCTGAAAACGCCGATCTGGTGATCGTGACCGATGACAACCCCCGATCAGAAGACCCGGCACATATCCGGGCGGCGGTGATGCAAGGCATCACGGCGGCGGGCATGGCGGACAAGGCGAGCGATGTCGGCGACCGTGCCGAGGCGATTTTGCGCGGCGTCGATATACTTGGCCCTGGCGATGCTTTGCTGATCTGCGGCAAGGGGCATGAGACGGGCCAGATTGTCGGTGACGACGTGTTTCCCTTCGATGATCGTGAACAGGCCAGCGTTGCCGTGTCGGCGCTGGATGGGGGGCTTGCATGACGCTTTGGACCGCAGCCGAGGCCGCGCAGGCCACCGCCGGGCGCGCCACTTGTGATTGGCAGGCCGACGGCGTGTCGATTGATACGCGGACCCTGCAACCGGGTGATCTGTTTGTGGCGCTCAAGGCGGCGCGGGACGGGCATGAATTTGTTGCGCAGGCGCTTGAAAAAGGGGCCGCCGCTGCGCTGGTCAGCCACATACCCGAAGGATTAGACGACAGCGCGCCGCTGCTGATTGTCGATGACGTGCAGGCTGCGCTTGAGGAGCTGGGCCGCGCGGCGCGGGCGCGTACGCAGGCGCGGGTGGTGGCGGTGACCGGCTCGGTCGGTAAGACCTCGACCAAGGAAATGTTGCGCGATGTGCTGGGCCAGCAGGGCCGCACCCACGCCGCCGAAGCCAGCTATAACAACCATTGGGGCGTGCCGCTGACATTGGCCCGGATGCCTGCCGACACCCAGTTTGCCGTGATCGAGATCGGGATGAACCATCCCGGCGAAATCGCACCGCTGGCGCGCATGGCGCAGCCGCATGTCGCGATGGTCACGACCGTGGCCGCCGCCCATCTTGAGGCGTTCGAAAATATCGACGGGATCGCCCATGAAAAAGCCGCGATTCTTGAGGGGCTGGTGCCGGGCGGAGTTGCCGTTCTGAATGCTGATCTGGACACAACGCCGATTTTGCTGGCCAAGGCGCATGATGTGGGGACGGCGATTGTCACCTTTGGCCAGAACGGCGATTATGCCCTGACCGATGTGATCCTGTCGGATGCCTGCACCGTTGTGCGCGCGCAGGCAGATGGCGATGACATCCTGTTCAAGATCATGTCGGCGGGTCGCCATTTCGCCATGAACGGCCTTGCGGTTCTGGCCGCCAGCGCAGCGCTTGGGGCTGATCGCGATCTGGCGGCACATGATCTGGCCCACTGGGTGCCACCTGCGGGGCGGGGTACGCGCGAAACTCTGTCCCTGGATTCCGGCGATAGAGATCTGACCCTTGATCTGATCGACGATGCCTTCAATGCCAACCCCACCTCAATGGCCGCCGCGCTTGAGGTGCTGGCCGCCGCCGCACCGCGCGATGGCGCCGGACGCATTGCCAAGGGGCGGCGCATTGCCGTTCTGGGCGACATGTTGGAGCTAGGCGACGACGAGGCCGAAATGCACAGGGCGCTGGCCGATCTGCCGTTTATCCGCAATCTGGACGTGATTCATTGCGTTGGCCCGCGTATGCAGGCCGCGTGGCAGGCGCTGCCCGAGAACAAACGCGGCAAATGGTGCGACACGGCTCAGGAACTGGCCGATGGTATAACACGTGTGATAGATGCGGGCGATGTCGTGCTGGTCAAAGGCTCCAAGGGCAGCAAAGTCAGCCTTGTGGTCGATGCCTTGCGACGCGCAGCGCGGCCCAAGGGCCGAAAAACAAAGGACAGTTGAATGCTTTATTGGTTGACCGCGTTGTCGGATGGCGGGGACTTTTTCAATCTCTTTCGCTACATCACCTTCCGCGCGGGCGGTGCTTTCATGACGGCGCTGTTGTTCGGCTTTCTGTTCGGCCCGCCGCTGATCAACGTCTTGCGCAAGCGTCAGGGCAAAGGCCAGCCGATCCGCAGCGATGGCCCCGAAAGCCACCTTGCCAAAACCGGCACACCCACCATGGGTGGGCTGTTGATTGTGGGCGCGTTGCTGACCTCGACCCTTTTGTGGGCGCGGCTGGACAATCCCTTTGTCTGGCTTGTGTTGTTTGTCACTGTGTCCTTCGGGCTGATCGGGTTTGCCGATGATTACGCCAAGGTCAGCAAGCAAAACGTCTCAGGCGTGCCGGGGCGTGTGCGCCTTGGCCTTGGTTTTTTGATCGCCGGGATAGCCTCTTACTGGGCGGCGATGTATCACCCCGAGGCCTTGCAATTCCAACTGGCGCTGCCGGTGTTCAAGGACACGCTGATCAATATGGGCTGGTTTTTTGTGCCGTTTGCGATGTTCGTCATCGTCGGCGCGGCCAATGCGGTGAACCTGACCGATGGTCTGGACGGGCTGGCGATCATGCCGGTTATGATCGCATCGGCCACCTTGGGTGTGATCGCCTATGCGGTTGGGCGTGTCGATTTTACCGAATATCTGGATGTGCATTACGTTCCCGGCACCGGCGAGATCCTGATTTTTGTCGCGGGCCTGTTTGGCGGTGGTCTGGGCTTTTTGTGGTATAACGCCCCGCCTGCGGCTGTGTTCATGGGTGATACCGGGTCGCTGGCGCTGGGCGGGGCCTTGGGCGCGATTGCCGTGGCCACCAAGCACGAGATCGTTTTGGGCATCGTCGGCGGGCTGTTCGTGGTCGAAGCGCTGAGCGTGATCATTCAGGTGCTCTATTTCAAACGCACCGGCAAGCGCGTGTTCCTGATGGCGCCTATTCATCATCACTACGAGAAAAAGGGCTGGGCCGAGCCGCAGATCGTGATCCGGTTTTGGATCATTGCCCTGATCCTTGCGATGATCGGGCTGGCGACACTAAAAGTGCGGTAAGGGGATCGGCATGATCGAGGTTCAGGGCGTTGCCGGGCAACGCATCGCGGTTTTGGGGTTGGGCCGGTCGGGCCTGTCGGCGGCACGGGCGTTGCGGGCCGGGGGCGCGCAGGTTCTTGCATGGGATGACAACCCCGCCGCGCGTGAGGTGGCGCTGAGCGAGGGGTTCGAGGTCCAAGATTTATCGGGCGCATCCGTTTTCGACGACATCGCCGCCCTGATCGTCAGCCCCGGCATTCCGCATCTTTACCCGCAGCCCAACAAAATTGTGGCCAATGCCTTAGATGCGGGTGTGCCAGTGGACAACGATATCGGGCTGTTCTTCCGCTCGCTCGCGGTGGCGGAATGGGCCAATTATGATCAGCCGCCCAAGGTGATCGCGGTCACCGGCAGCAACGGAAAATCAACCACCTCGGCCCTGATCGCGCATGTGCTGGAAGAGGTCGGGCGCGATGTGCAACTGGCCGGAAATATCGGGCGCGGGGTGCTGGATATTGATCCGCCGGGCGATGGCGGCGTGGTGGTTCTGGAGCTGAGCAGTTACCAAACCGAACTGGCCCGCGCGCTGACGCCTGATGTCGCGGTGTTCACCAATCTGACCCCCGATCACTTGGACAGGCACGCCGGTTTGGGCGGCTATTTCGCAGCCAAAAGGCGGCTGTTTGCCGAAGGCGGGCCGGATCGCGCCGTGATTGGCGTGGACGAGGCCGAGGGCCTGTTTCTGGCCGGGCAACTGGCCGAAGGGCGCAGCGATGACCGGGTCATTCGTGTCTCGGCTAATCGAAAACTGTCGGGGCCGGGATGGTCGGTTTTCGCGCGCAAAGGCTTCCTGAGCGAATATCGCAAGGGCAAGCAGGCCGGGTCAATTGACCTGCGCCACATCAAAGGGTTGCCCGGCGCGCATAACCACCAAAACGCCTGCGCGGCCTATGCGGCCGTTCGCACCTTGGGGCTTGCGCCGAAAGTGATCGAGCGGGCATTTCATACGTTCGGCGGATTGCCGCATCGCAGCCAGTTGATCGGTGAGAAGGATAGCGTTTCCTTTGTGAATGACAGCAAGGCAACGAACGTGGATTCAGCGCTCAAAGCGTTGATGGCCTTTGAAAACGTCCGCTGGATCTGTGGCGGTCTGGCGAAAGAGGGCGGGCTGTCGGCACTTGCGCCGGGGTTTGCGCATGTGACCAAAGCTTATGTAATTGGTCGGGACGCGGCGGAGTTTGCCTTGCACCTCGAAGGGCTTGAGGTCGCAGTGTGCACCACGATGGAGCACGCCGTTGCCCAAGCGATGGCCGATGCAAAGCCCGGAGAAACTGTTTTGCTGGCCCCGGCGGCGGCCAGTTTCGACCAATACGACAATTTCGAAAAACGCGGCGAGGATTTCATCCGTCAGGTCAAATCCCGCTTGTAAGAGGTTCCTTCGAGTTTTGCGTAGGTGACCTGTAAGCCAAAAACCTGCGGCGGCGTTGACCCTGCTGACTGAAAGTGCGATCAATCTTAGATTGAAACTATATTCAGAAGGCAGCTTTAATGAGAAAAGCAATTACAAAAGTTCCATTTGCCGTATGCGCGGTTTTTGCAATGTCCGCTTCGGCTTGGGCGTTGGAGCTTGGCGCGGATCGGGCGGGATATCACACTGCCAATGAACAGCGCGCGGCGATCTTGGACTGCAAGTATGATTTGGGAAACGGCGGACGGGCGATCTTTCAGGCCGTATGGCAGGAATATCCGCCAGCCGGAAACTCGGTTCTGAAAATTCTGCCACGCGGTGGGGTCAGTCAGACCGATGCCGCATGGATCAATGACTGTGCCGATAAAAAACTGGGCCGCTCGCAAGGTATGGTCACGGCAAAACCGCAACAAACGCGGCGTGGGAACTGTCCGCGCAACGCACCAGTCATCTATGGTGGGGCGACCTACTGCATTGGGCGATAATTCATCAGGCAGCCGCAATCGCCTGACCGGCGGCCCAGCCCGAGGACCACGCCCATTGAAAGTTGTAGCCGCCCAGCCAGCCGGTGACGTCCACGGCCTCGCCGATGAAATAGAGGTTGGGCACCGTCTGCGACATCATGCTGCGTGATGACAGGCCCGCCGTGTTGATCCCGCCAAGGGTGACTTCAGCGGTACGGTAGCCTTCTGACCCGGTGGGCCTTAGAGTCCAGTGCCGCAAATTGTCGGTCAGGGTGGTCAAAGCCGCGTCGGATTGATCGGCAAGGTTGCCCGCTGGTAGCAGCGTTGGCGCAAGGTGATCGACCAGACGCGCGGGCAGGTGGCGGGCCAGTTCGGTGGACAGGTTGCGCCGCCCGGCCTGTTGCCGCTGCTCGCGCAACGCCGCCAGCAATGCGCCCTTTGGGTCAAGATCGATCGTGATCTCTTGCCCGTCGCGCCAGAAAGACGAGACTTGCAGGATCGCAGGCCCGGACAGCCCGCGATGGGTGAACAGCACCGCCTCGTCAAAACTGGCCGTCTGGGTCGACACGCGCGCAGGCACCCCGACGCCCGACAGGGCGGCAAATGGTTGGTCGGAAAAGGTCAGCGGCACAAGCGCGGGGCGGGTTGCGGTCACGCTGTGGCCAAACTGCGCGGCGATGTCATAGGCCAGCCCGGTCGCGCCCATCTTGGGAATGGATTTGCCGCCTGTCGCCACCACCAGATGACGCGCGGTGATATCCACGGTCTGCCCGTCGCGTGTCAGCGTGGCGGTAAAATGGCTGCCGTCATGGGACAGATCGGCAAGCGTGGTGTGTAGCCAAAGATCGGCACCCGCGCGCGCCATTTCAGCGCGCAGCATCTGGATGATCTGGGTTGATTTGCCATCGCAGAACAATTGCCCAAGGGTCTTTTCGTGATAGGCAATTCCGTGCTGTGCCACCAGATCAATGAAATCCCATTGGGTATAGCGCGACAGGGCGGATTTGCAGAAATGCGGGTTGCCTGACAGGAAATTTTCAGGCCCGGCATACATGTTGGTGAAATTGCAGCGCCCGCCGCCGGAAATGCGGATTTTTTCGCCCGGCGCCTTGGCGTGGTCGATGACCAACGCCCCCGGTCCGGCATGGGCGGCGCACATCATGCCGGCGGCCCCGGCGCCAAGGATCAGCGTGTTGAATTGCATGGCCGGAGGATTTGGCGCATGTGGCAGGCCGGGTCAATCGGTTTTGGGCTGTTTTGGGCGCCTAAGGCGCGCTGTGCATGCCGAACACGACCGCATGACCGCTTCCCTAAATGCCAATCTCCTGCTAAACTGAAAGAACAGACCCCGAAAAGGGGCGGTTCAAGAGGCAGTAGTCGGCGGTTCAAGATGACAGAAATGGTCTATGGCACGATCCCGGTTCGGGATTCCGAGCCTGTTCTTCCCAAATGGTGGCGGACCATCGACAAATGGTCGATGTCCTGTGTGCTGATCCTGTTCGGGATCGGCATTTTGCTGGGGCTGGCCGCGTCGCCGCCCTTGGCCGAAAAGAATGGGTTTGCACCGTTTCACTATGTCGAGCGGCAGGCGATCTTTGGCGGATTGGCGCTCACCGCGATGTTTCTGACCTCGATGATGAGCCCTCAACTGGTGCGCCGGTTGGCGGTGCTGGGCTTTCTGGCCGCCTTTGCGGCGCTGATGCTGCTGCCGTTTCTGGGCACCGATTTTGGCAAGGGCGCGGTGCGGTGGTATTCGCTGGGCTTTGCCAGCGTGCAGCCTTCTGAATTTCTCAAGCCGGGGTTCGTGGTTGTGGCCGCATGGATGCTGGCCGCCAGTCAAGAAATCAACGGCCCGCCGGGGCGCAGTTGGTCATTCGCCTTGACGCTGGTGATCGTGGCATTTCTGGTGATGCAGCCCGATTTCGGGCAGGCTTGTCTGGTGCTGTTTGGTTGGGGTGTGATGTATTTCGTTGCCGGTGCGCCGCTGGTGTTGTTGATCGGCATGGCGGTCTGCATGGTTTTGCTGGGCAGCTTTGCCTATTCAAACTCGGAACATTTCGCGCGCCGGATCGATGGCTTTCTCAGCCCTGACGTGGACCCGACAACGCAGCTTGGCTTTGCCACCAATGCCATCCGCGAGGGCGGTTTCTTTGGCGTCGGTGTCGGCGAGGGCGAGGTCAAATGGAGCTTGCCGGACGCGCATACCGATTTCATCATCGCTGTCGCGGCCGAAGAATACGGCCTTGTCCTGGTGCTGATCATCATCGCGCTTTATGCCAGCGTCGTGTTGCGGTCACTGGCGCGTCTGATGCGCGAACGCGATCCGTTTATTCGTCTGGCGGGTACGGGTCTGGTGGCGATGTTCGGCGTGCAGGCGATGATCAACATGGGCGTTGCCGTGCGGCTGTTGCCTGCCAAGGGGATGACCTTGCCGTTCGTCAGCTATGGGGGGTCGTCGCTGATTGCTGGCGGGATCGCCGTGGGCATGCTCTTTGCCTTTACCCGCTCACGTCCGCAAGGCGAGATTGGCGATATTTTACGAGGGCGGGGCCGATGACCGAAAAAGCGCCATTGCTGGTGATCGCCGCCGGTGGCACCGGCGGTCATATGTTTCCCGCGCAGGCGCTGGCCGAGGTCATGCTGCGCCGGGGGTGGCGGGTACGGTTGAGCACCGACGCGCGTGGCGCGCGCTATGTCAGCGGCTTTCCCCATTCGGTCGAGATCGAACAAGTCGCCAGTGCCACGTTCTCGCGCGGCAGCCTGTTCAACAAGCTGCTGGCGCCGTTTCACATTCTGGGCGGCGTTCTGGGCGCGACACTGCGGATGCTGCGCGAGCGGCCTGCCGTTGTGGTGGGCTTTGGCGGCTATCCGACAATTCCGGCGTTGGGTGCCGCGTGGCTTTTGCGCCTGCCGCGCATGGTGCATGAACAAAACGGCGTGCTGGGCCGGGTGAACCGCCTGTTTTCCAAAAAGGTTGATAAAGTGGCCTGTGGCACTTGGCCCACCACCTTACCCGATGGTGTGGAGGGCGTGCATGTCGGCAATCCGGTGCGCGCCGCCGTGATGGAGCGGGCCGGCGCGGGCTATATCCCGCCCGGCGATTATCCGATGTCGGTTCTGGTGATCGGCGGCAGTCAGGGCGCGCGCATCCTCAGCGATGTGGTACCGCGGGCGATTGCCGGTTTGCCCGACGATCTGCGCCGCCATGTGCGCGTCAGCCATCAGGCGCGCGCCGAAGATGGGGAACGTGTGGCCGCCTTTTATGCGGGTCACGGCATCGACGCCGATGTCGCCAGCTTCTTCCGCGATGTGCCGCGCCGTATGAGCGAGGCGCAACTGGTCATCAGCCGCGCAGGCGCCAGCAGCGTCGCCGACATCAGCGTGATCGGGCGGCCGTCGATCCTGATCCCCTATGCGGCGGCGGCCGAAGATCACCAGACGGCCAACTCTAAAGGGTTGTCGCAGTCGGGCGCCGCGATTGTCATCCCTGAATCCAAACTTGATGCCGAGACGCTCACACAGCAGATCGTCAGCGTCCTGACCGCGCCCGAGGGCGCTGCGCAAATGGCGCAGGCCGCACTGAGCGTGGCGATGCCCGATGCGCCGCAGCATCTGGCCGATATGGTCGAGGCGCTGACCGACCGCACCACACAAGGGGCAGGGCAATGAAAGACACCGCATTTAAAGGAGCCGCCGTCATGAACGCCGCGACGAAACTGCCCGGAGACGTGGGCCCCATTCATTTCGTTGGTATTGGCGGCATTGGCATGTCGGGCATTGCCGAAGTTTTGCTGGATCATGGCTATGTGGTGCAGGGCAGCGATCTGAAACGCTCTCCCATCACCGAACGGCTTGAATCGATGGGCGCGCTGGTGTTCGAGGGTCAGTCCGCCGACAATCTGTACGCCGCCGAGGTGGTGGTGATTTCATCGGCGATCAAGCCGGGCAATCCTGAACTGGACGAGGCCCGCCGCCGCGGCCTGCCCGTGGTGCGCCGGGCCGAGATGCTGGCCGAGCTGATGCGCCTGAAATCCAACGTGGCCGTGGCCGGAACCCATGGCAAGACGACCACCACAACCATGGTGGCGGCGCTGCTGGATTACGGCAATTTCGACCCGACCGTGATCAATGGCGGGATCATCCATGCCTATGGCAGCAATGCCCGCGTGGGGCAGGGCGAATGGATGGTGGTGGAGGCCGATGAAAGCGACGGCACGTTCAACCGTCTGCCCGCGACCATCGCCATCGTCACCAATATCGATCCCGAGCATATGGAGCATTGGGGCACCGAGGAAAACCTGCATCGCGGGTTTTACGATTTCGTCAGCAATATCCCGTTTTACGGGCTGGCGGTGTGCTGCACCGATGATCCGGATGTGCAGGTTTTGGTCGGCAAGCTGACCGACCGGCGCGTGACCACCTATGGGTTCAACGCGCAGGCCGATATTCGCGCGATCAACCTGCGCTATGAAAAGGGCGTGGCGCATTTCGATATCCGGGTTCAGCCCGAGGACAAGACCATCGAAGGCTGCACCTTGCCGATGCCCGGCGATCACAATGTCAGCAATGCCCTAAGTGCCGTGGCCGTGGCCCGGCATCTGGGCATGAGCGATGCCGAGATCCGCGAGGCGCTGGCGGCCTTTGGTGGGGTCAACCGCCGGTTTACCCGCGTGGGCGAGG
>DATFJQ010000060.1:0-7430 GCA_035269125.1 Roseovarius sp. | reverse complement strand
AGATCCCGCCGCGACGCCCCCCGGCCCGCGGCGGGTTTTCTATTTCAACGCAGGCTTTTTGCGTCAGCGCCGCCTGCGGCGGATCATGCATCTAGCGGGCTATGACCTGCGGATCGGGCGACCCACCGCTGATGATCTAATCGCTGTTTGGGGGCATAGCCCTTATGCCGCGCGGGGCGAGGCGATGGCCGCACGCAGTGGCGCGGGGCTGATCCGGGTTGAAGATGCCTTTTTGCGCTCGGTGCATCCGGGACGCAGCGGCGAGGGGCCGCTGGGGCTGGTCATCGACCATAGCGGCGTGCATTTCGACAGCGCGGCACCATCCGATCTGGAAACTTTACTGGCCACGCACCCGCTGGACGACACGCCGCTGATGGACCGCGCCCGCGCCGCCATCGCGCGGCTGCAAGAGGCACATCTGAGCAAATACAACGCCTTTGACCCGGCCCTGCCCTGCCCCGATCCGGGCTATGTGCTGGTGATCGACCAAACCCGCGGCGATGCCAGCGTGACCCACGGCGCTGCCGATGCCAATACGTTTCGCGAGATGCTGTATTACGCACAAGAGGAAAACCCCGGCGCGCGCGTGCTGATCAAAACCCATCCAGAAACCGTCGCGGGGCACCGTCGTGGATATTTCTCGGCCTCTGACACCTCGGACCGTGTCACGCTGTTGTCCGATCCGGTCAGCCCGTGGGCTTTGCTGGACGGCGCGGTGGGTGTTTATACCGTCAGCTCGCAATTGGGGTTCGAAGCGATTTTCGCAGGCCACAAGCCGCACGTGTTTGGCCAGCCGTTTTACGCGGGCTGGGGTCTGACCGATGATCGCAACCCCCGGGCCTTACCGCGCCGGGGCCGCACCCTTAGCCGTGCGCAACTGTTCGCGGGGGCGATGATCCTTTATCCCACATGGTATGACCCCTACCGCGACAGGCTGTGCCAGATTGAGCAGGTCATCGACACCCTAGCCGCCCAAACGCGGGCATGGCGCGACGACCAGAGCGGCTGGATTGCCTCGGGCATGCGGCTATGGAAACGCAAACCGCTGCAAGGGTTTTTCGGCCAGTCGGGCAAACGGGTGATCTTTCGCGACCCGCCAAGCGCGGCGCAGGCGTTAGCGGCCCGCATGGGCCGCCGCCACATGATCTGGGCGGCCAAGGCCGACCCCGAGACCACCGCCACCCGTGTCGAAGACGGCTTCTTGCGCTCAAAGGGCCTTGGGGCCGACCTGGTGCCGCCGCTGTCACTGGTCTGTGACGATCTGGGAATTTATTATGATCCGGCACGTCCCAGCCGCCTTGAACGGCTGATTGCCAAGCGCGCCACCCTGCGCCCCGATCAAGAGGCCCGCGCCCAAGCGCTGATCCAAATGCTGACCAAGGCAGGCCTCAGCAAATATAATTTGGGCGGCAGCATGCCCGATCTGCCCGCCGGCCATCGTATCCTTGTGCCGGGACAGGTCGAGGATGACGCCTCGATCCGGCTTGGGGCCGGACAAATCACGACCAACCTTGCCTTGCTGCAAACAGTGCGTGCCGAAAACCCGGATGCGGTGATCCTTTACAAACCTCATCCCGATGTCGAAGCCGGGCTGCGTCCCGGCGCGATTGACCCCAAGGACATTGAAAGTCTGGCGGATATGGCCCTGCCCGGGGCTGACCCGGCCTTGCTGCTACAAAATGTGCAGGAGGTCTGGACCATGACATCGCTTTTGGGTTTCGAGGCGCTGTTGCGCGGCGTGCCTGTCACCACCACGGGTGCGCCTTTTTATGCCGGATGGGGCCTGACCCAAGACGTGGGCGACATCCCCGCCCGCCGCAACACGCGGCCCGATTTGGCCGGGCTGGTCCATGCCACGCTAATCGACTATCCGCGCTACCGCGATCCCGCCACCGGCCTGCCCTGCCCGGTCGAAATCGCCGCCTTGCGTCTGGCCCATGGCCCGACACCCCGCCGCGGGGCGGCCAACCGGGTTTTGTCAAAACTGCAAGGGCTGTTGGCCAGCCAATCGTGGCTGTGGCGCTAAATCCGTAGTCAACGGCGGCGGCCCATTCGGCCAGTTGCAGTGCGCGGATGAAGACCGTGCTGACTCAAGGACTGCACGATTGGCAGATACCCGAAGACTTTTTGCAGCGTGAAACGCGATGCACTCACCACAAGAGCGGCAGGCATTGCGTTGATCCCGTGCCGCATCAGCCACCAGCCAAGCCGATACCGCACGGCGACCCGACAAAAGACCTCTGTCGCGACCGGCCTGTTTACCGCAATGATGCAAGCTTCGCCCAGATCTGTCCCTTGTGCCTGCAAGGCCTGACCCGTTCAGAGCCTATGCTTGGGGATGGTCGTCGCAAACATTTCGGTTCGGCGTAGGGCGCTCTCGCCGTTCAATCGGTTACTGCAACACGGCATCACGCAACGCGCAATTCATTTCGCGCCCGGCAATGCCAAAGGGCCAATGACCGGCTCGCAGGGCTCTTCCACGATTTTCTGGCCCACCAAAGGCGCTTGTTCTTATGGGCAAAGTATTTGACAAACACCAAGGGTGCCGAGTGGTGTCGATTTATAGAGTGGTTCTTCATGACCTACGATCAGGTTCTTATTTCTTGTATTCTTATCGCCACGGTCGGGCTGTTCCTGTGGGGGCGTTTTCGACACGATGTCGTTGCTCTGGCCGCACTGATGGCTTGTGTGCTTGGCGGGTTGGTCCCCAGTGAAGATGCGTTTTCGGGCTTTGGCCATCCCGCCGTCATCACCGTGGCTTGTGTGTTGATCCTTAGCCGGGGCTTGCAGAACACCGGCGCCGTTGACTGGTTGGCGCGCCGCAGCTTGCCGCGCGATGCCGGGCGCCTACCAAGCATGCTTGCACTGATGGGGCTAGGTGCGGTTCTGTCTGGCTTCATGAACAATGTCGGCGCAATGGCGCTGTTGATGCCGATCGCGGTGCAAGCGTCCGAACGCTTGGATCTGACACCTGGTCAGGTTCTGATGCCTTTGGCGTTCGGCACCATTCTGGGCGGCATGACGACGCTGATCGGCACACCTCCGAACCTGATCGTCTCGGGCTTTCGCGCCGAGGCCGGGCTTGGGCATTTTGCAATCTTCGACTTCGCACCTGTCGGAGGTGCGGTTGCAGTGGTCGGTGTCATCTTTGTCGCCACAGTTGGCTGGCGGATGGTGCCCGCGCGCAAATCGGCAACAGCCACCGGGTTTGACACTGGCGCATATTTCACAGAGCTACGCGTTCCCGAAAGCAGCACAGCCGTCAGCCTGACCTTGCGTGCGTTTGAGCGTGAGATCGAAGACAGCGATGTTCAAGTCGTCGGTCTCGTGCGCAATAATGTCCACCTGACCGCGCCTCATGGCGGGCGACGGATCCGCGCCGACGACATTTTGGTGCTCGAAGCAGAGGTCAATGCCCTTGCCGAGGCGCTATCGCGGTTCGACATCAAGTTGGAGCACTCCATCGTTGACCCCGAAGAGGACGGCGCCCCAGCCATTGCCGATGACATGGATGTAGCAACAAAAACGGATGCCCCCGAAAATGACGGGCCAGACCCACAGCCCAACAGTGAAATCGTGCTGCGCGAACTTGCGGTGCTTCCCGGCTCAAACATCGTGGATCGTTCGGCAAAGGATATGCATCTGCGCACGCGCTACGGGTTGAACCTGCTTGCCATATCGCGTGACGGTCACCCGCCCCGATCCGGGTTGCGGACGGTCAAGATCAAATCCGGCGACCTGATCCTTGTCCAGGGTCCGGAAAACGCAATCGCCGAGTTCATCAATGACACAGGCTGTGTGCCACTTGGCGCGCGCGAGCTACGCATCCCGGACAAGCGCATGGCCATAACCGCTACCGTGATCATGCTGGGCGCGATTGCTTTGGTGACCCTTGGCCTGCTTCCGGCTGCTGCGGCCTTTGCCCTTGGCGTTTTAGTGTCAATGGCGCTGCGTACCGTGCCGTTGCAACAGGTCTATACCTCAGTCGATTGGCCGGTCATCGTCTTGCTGGCGGCGCTTATTCCTGTTGCTGGTGCGATGCAAGTTACAGGAACCGCCGAATTGCTGGCCCGTTTCCTGGTAGAGACGGTTGCCCAAGGCAATGCGGTTGCGGCGCTGGTGGTGATCCTGGTCACCACGATGTTCCTGTCAGACGTTATGAACAACGCCGCCACCGCCGCCGTCTTGTGCCCCATCGCGCTTGGCATCGCGTCAACATTGGGCGTCAATCCCGACAGCTTTCTCATGGCTGTCGCAATCGGAGCCTCCTGCGCGTTCCTGACGCCAATTGGCCACCAGAACAATACCTTGATCTTGGGGCCGGGCGGCTTCCGTTTTAGTGACTACTGGAAACTCGGCCTGCCACTTGAAGTGCTTGTCGTCGTTGTCAGCGTGCCTTTGCTGCTGGTCTTTTGGCCATTGTGACATGTGAAGGGCGGAGACGGAACTATGAGGGTCTCGGCCCTGAACGGGCTTCAATCGCGAGGGCGTTGAACTGGAAAGTTGTGGCCGGAACGGACGTTGCCGCAAATAAGACGCGGCGCAGCGTTCCACCGCGAGATCGGCAAAGCTTGATCCAAACCCCTGTCGCACGATGAATAGGCTGCGCACCAAGGCCACCGTAGACAGCCGCAAGGTACTTGATCGTTTGGGTGACATGTTTGGGCTGATTGGCGGGTTTCACACTCGCGACGCCCATTCCCCATTGAGAACAAAAGATGAATACCTTAACCTGATCCGTATGTCCGCCCATGTCTTGACCCGTCACAGCCATACCGCCCGCCCGGCCCTGCCGGTGCTGGGGGACATGGCCCTGCCGCTGGCCCGCCTGCATGAGATCTGCGGCCCCGCGCGGCGCAGTCTGGCGATGCGGGTGGCGGCGGCCACGCGCGGCCCGGTAATCTGGATCGCCCCCACATGGCTAAGCGACAGGGCCAATCCCGACGGGATGCTGCCGCTTGTCGATCCGGGGCGGTTCATCTTTGTCAGCCCACAGCGGCCTGAGGATCTGTTATGGTCACTGGAGGAAGTGCTGCGCAGCGGTCAGGTGCCGCTGGCGGTGGCCGACCTGCCTGAACCGCCGCCGCTGACCCCGGTGCGCCGCCTGCATCTGGCCGCCGAAACGGGGGCGGCAGACGGCGCGTTCGCCCCACTGGGCCTTATCCTGACGCCCGGCGACGGCGGCGCGCCGGGGGTTGAGACCCGCTGGCACATGGCCCCGGCACACAGCGCGCATCACAATGGCTGGCAGTTGGAACGCCGCCGCGCCCGCACCGCACCGCCTGCGGCGTGGCATCTAAGCGAAACCAACGGCCAGTGGCAGATGGCCCCGCCTCACAGGGATTAGCCGCGCGCCTCGTTTTCGGCGGCCTCAGCCTCGGCGGCGGCTTCTTCGGCCTGTTCGACATACCATTCCTGCGCGGCCTCGATCGCCACCGGCGACACGGTGGGCGGCACATTCAGGTAAGCGCCGGTTTCATCCACTGGCACGCCTGCGCGCCGCGTCATCCGCCATGCCGCGTAAAGCGATGTCATGGTAAACAGCGCCGACAGGAACACCCAAAACCCGTGCGGCCCGATCATGTCCATCAACTGGCCGGTGGCCATTGGGCCCACAATCGCCCCAAGCCCGTAAACAAAAACCAACGCCCCCGAGGCGGCGGCCATATCCTCGACCTCCAGAAAATCATTGGTGTAGGCGATCAGCAGGGAATACAGCGGCGAGGCCGCGCCGCCCATCACAAAGCCCAGCACCAGCAGCGTTTTGAAATCCACGCCAAGGAATATCCCCACCCCGGTGCTCAGCGCGCCCATGGCCGCAACCCCAAGGATCAGAATCCGCCGGTCCATCCGGTCGGACAGCCAGCCAATAGGCAGTTGCAGCGTCATCGCACCCACAAAGATCGCAGCGACAAAGCCGCTGATCTGTGCCGCGTTCAGCCCCGCCGCCGCGCCATAGACCGACGCCATGCCGAACTGTGCCGCAAACACGCCGCCCATCAACAAGATACCGACACTGGCCAAAGGCGAGCTGTGATAAAGCTCGCGAATGCTCATGGGTTTGTTGGTCTCGAACGCCGGGGTTGGCGTGATCGACAAAAGGATCGGCGCAAAGCTGAGCGACACAAGGATAGACGGAATGACAAACAGCAAATAACCTGCCGCCTCGCCCACATTCATCAACCCTTGGGCAATGATGATCCCGGTGGTCTGCGCGATCATGTAGGCCGACAACATCGTGCCGCGCGTCTGATTGGTGGCCGCGTTGTTCAACCAGCTTTCAGCGGTCACATAAACGCCTGACAGGCAAAAGCCCAAGATCACCCGGATCACCGTCCAGCTATAGGGATCGGTGAATACCGGAAAGGCCACCAGCCCCGCCGAGATGAACGAGCCAAGCGCCGCAAACACCCGCACATGCCCGACCCTGCGGATCATGTCCGGCGCAACCCGGCTGCCGATCAGGAACCCAAGGAAATAGGCCGAAGTGATGACCGACAATTGCAGGGTGCCGAATCCTTCCAACGCGCCGCGCACCCCCATCAAGGTGGCCTGCATCCCGTTGCCGATCATGATCAACGTCATGCCCAGCAAAAGCGCCCAGACCGCTGCCAGAACCTGTATCATCGCACCTACCTTTTTGCGCGTGGCGCAGCGCGGCGCCGGTGGTTTTATCTGCGCCTAGCAACACGCCTGCGACCGCGTCAAACACAACCGCGACAGACCGTCGAAAATTCCCGGCGCGCTGCATATCGGCCCAAAATTCAGGCAACGCCCTGCGCGGCCTCTGGCCCTTTGCGGCGCGGGGTATTACACGGGGGCATTATGACAGCAGACAAGGCGGGACCAAAACTCATGGCACGGCACCTGATCACCTCGGCCATTCCCTATATCAACGGGATCAAGCATCTGGGCAATCTGGTGGGCAGCCAATTGCCCGCCGATCTGTTCGCCCGCTATCAGCGTGGTCGCGGCCATGAGGTGCTGTTTTTGTGCTCCACCGACGAACATGGCACCCCGGCCGAACTGGCCGCCGCCAAGACCGGCGAGCCGGTGGCCGAGTACTGCGCGCGGATGCACAAGGTGCAGGCCGATCTCGCCCAAGGTTTCCGCCTGAGTTTTGATCATTTCGGGCGGTCCTCCAGCCCGCAAAACCACAAGCTGACGCAACATCTGGCCGGCAAGCTGTACGAGGCCGGGCTGATCGAGGAAGTGACCGAAAAACAGGTTTATTCCAACGCCGATGGCCGGTTTTTGCCAGATCGCTACATCGAAGGCACCTGCCCCAACTGCGGCTACGACAAGGCCCGCGGCGACCAATGCGAAAACTGCACCAAGCAGCTGGACCCGACCGACCTGATCGACCCGCGCAGCGCCATCTCGGGCTCGACCGATCTGGAAGTGCGCGAAACCAAGCATTTGTTCCTGCG
>DATFJQ010000059.1:0-6567 GCA_035269125.1 Roseovarius sp. | reverse complement strand
CCCGTGACCTGACGGATATGAACGCACATATCCAGAAGGTCGTCAAAATTATCAATCTCTCGATGACGATTGGGCGAAACGCTGTCCTTGCCTTCGGGAATGCCACGGATTTCGGCAATCTCGGCGTTGATCTTTTCGCCGGGCAGAATACCGCCCTTGCCGGGTTTGGCACCTTGCGCCAGCTTTAGCTCGAACATCTTCACATGCGGGTTCGCGCCCACCTCGCGCAGTTTTTCATCATCCAAGTTGCCATCGGCATCGCGCACCCCGTATTTGGCCGTGCCAATCTGATAGACGATGTCGCAACCCCCTTTCAGATGAAAGGGCGAAAGCCCGCCCTCGCCGGTATTCAGCCAGATACCCGCTTTGGCGGCGCCTCGGCTCAGCGCCTCGACCGCGGGCCGCGATATTGCGCCATAGCTCATGCCGGAAATATTGTAGATCGACTTGGCCCGATACGGCACAGCCGCTGTCGGCCCAATCACCATCGGCGCGGTGCTGGCAAACTGATCATCCAGCGGCGGGAAACAGGCATTCACGAAAATCGGCGTGCCCGGAATTGACAGGTTGCGCGTTGACCCAAAGGCCACTGTGTTTCCTTTGCCCTTGCCGGCGTGATACACCCAATCGCGCTGCGCACGGTTGAACGGCATTTCTTCACGATCCATGGCAAAGAAATACTGGCGAAAGAACTCTCCCAATTTGGTGAACAGACCACGGAACCGCCCGATCACCGGATAATTCCTGCGGATCGCGTCGCCCGCTTGGGTCTTGTCTAGAACATAACACACCGCCACTGCGGCCACTGCGGCCCCTAGCACCAGAACAAACACAAACGCCAGAACCTGAAGGGCGTTCATCGCGTAACTCATTTAACCGCTCTCTCCGTGTTGATGTGGGTCATTTGACCCTGCACTCTGAGGGCATACACTGCGTTTTTAGGTAAACCGCCACAACCCGAAACGTGCAAACGGAAGGAGACCGAAATGAAACTCTCGACCCTGACCGCCGCCATTGCCCTGACCGCAACAGCAGTTGCCGCAAACGCGCAAGAAATGGTGACCTACACCACCGACCAACCGTTCGAAGACGTGGCATTTGGGCTGGAAACCGCGATCCTGAACGAAGGTCTGGTGATTGATCATGTCAGCCATGTTGGCGAAATGCTGGAACGGACCCGCGCCGATGTGGGCTCGGATGTGGTTTTGTACAAACAGGCCGATGCCTACAGCTTTTGCTCGGCCACCGTGTCGCGCGAAGTGATGGAGGCCGATCCGATGAACATCGCCTATTGCCCCTATGACATCTTTATCGCCGAACATGCCGATACACCCGGACAGGTTACCATAGGCTACCGCACCTTCCCCGAAGGCGCGATGCAGAAGGTGCAGGCGCTGCTGGATGGCATCGTTCGCGCCGCGATCGAAGAAGAATAACTCACACGCGGTTCACGCTGTATAACAAGAAATTGAGTGGAAACTGCAAAGGCGCGTGGCTTAGGCCGTGCGCCTTTTTCGTCAAACCGCATCGGCGGAATCCCCCGGTGAACCAAAACCGCGAACAGGGCGTAACAGTTTCGAATGTCGATCACGGCATTTCAATCGAAGCGATTTAAACAGGAGATATATCCATGTTCCGCAGAACCTATCTTGCCCTGACCGCAGCCGCACTCATGGCCGGACCGGCCCTGGCCGATGGCCACGGCAAAAAAGACATTGTCGATACCGCCGTGAGCGCGGACAATTTCGAAACACTGGTCGCAGCCGTTCAGGCCGCCGGGCTTGTTGACACGCTGAAAGGCGAAGGGCCGTTCACAGTGTTCGCACCGACGGACGAAGCATTTGCCGCGCTTCCCGACGGCACCGTTGAAGGCCTGCTGAAGCCGGAAAACAAGGACCAGCTGACCGCGATCCTGACCTACCATGTGGTGCCGGGCAAAGTGATGTCAGGCGATTTGTCGAACAACATGATGGCCGCCACGGTCGAAGGCAGCGAAGTGACAATCATGACCGAAGGCGGGGTGACGGTTGATGGCGCAAACGTCGTGACCGCCGACATCGAAGCGTCGAACGGCGTGATCCACGTGATCGATGGCGTGATCATGCCCAAGTAATTGCGGTTTGACACATAGGCTGGGGGCGGCGCGTGCCGCCCCCTCCATTCAAACAAAGCGGGATAGTATGTCGTCGATCTCGTTCGCTATCCGCTCGGGGCGCGTCAGGTCCAACACATGGTCCAGTCTTTCTAACGCCTGATCCCATTCTGGCGTGCCATAAAGATCGCGCGCTTTATCCAGCCCTTCCAGAATTGTCTGATCCTCAAGATCATTCAGCAAAAACGGATAGTCAGCCCCCAGATAAAACTCGGCATCATGGGTGTCTCGGGCTGTCATAACCTGCGCCCCCAGCGTGGCTGCGGTGAACCCTTTGGTAAATGGTTTGGTCACGCCTTGCGCTCGCGCCCGCACATCAGCTGGGCGCACACAATAGTGCAGGTTGTAATCCTGCAAAGCATCGAAGACTTCGGCGATGTCCTGATCATCTGAATATTTCAAGCAATCTACCCGCAACGCGGCGTCCGGTGGCAGATACACGTTGCCCGGTTGCCCCAGATAGACCGACCGCACGGTTTTGGCCTGCCGTGCCCGACGCCCCGCAAGGCGCGGGTCTGCATGGTGGGTCAGATGCATGACTTGCGGCGCGTTGGCCGCGCTCTCGGCGCCTGCCAGAAGGTTTTCAAGCACCCTCAAGCCCGCGAAAGAGGCAGCAATATGAATATGCGCGAAGGGTGAATAGCACGCGGATGGCTTGGCATCGACATAATCGATGCAGATACCCCGCGCTCGGGCATGCATCATTTCCATGCCCTTCACGCCAAAAAGCTTGGCTGTGCCCTTGAGCAACACCACGATATGCCCGTCCAACGCCCGAACAGATCGGCGTAATATCTGGTCATCCCGAATTGGCCGCTGTGATCGCACCTCGAACTCATACCTGTCGCCCAGATACCGATTGCAGATCTCGGCCAATTGATCACAGCGCATGATCTTGGACCCAATCGCCGAATGACCCCGCCGATGCAGAAAAATAACCTTTTGTTTCACTGATATCCCCGCCGTTTCACACCCGGCCCGCGCAGCATCACGCCAGAACCTTTTCAGGATCAAGTAAGGTTATATCCGGATTGGCGCGAATATCTTCGATGTCGCGTTCATACATACGGCTGAGATGCGCCCGTTCTTGCAAGGTCCATGGATCATAGCTGCCATAGTCCGGGCCACGCGGATATGCTTCTTGCAAAGCGACACGCTGTTCCAAGGCGTAATCAGCCCCTTCGCGGTGGATCATTTGCAACAATTCATGCACGGCACGGCCACTGGCCGTCGGGCGTTTGTTACGGTCCTTGGGCTCTTTCATCTGATCAACATCAATCTCGGGACCGCACAGATTGGCCAAAACTTGGCGGTCGATCTTTCGAAAATCTTCGTATTTCCAAACCACCACACGCGCACCGGGGAAAAAGGTGACAACAGATTTCAGAATATTATGCCAACTTGGCATGTTTTCCATCACCTGCCGGCGCATCATCCGTTCGTCCACAAACCACTGGCCAGTGACCGAACGCAGATATTCCACATAGGCCGACGCAAAGAAATCAGCATAATTGCGCACGCCCAGATGCACCTCGTCCACGCCATTTGGAAATTGCTGTGCAAACACCTCGATCAGCTTGCGACGCCAACGATACAGAACCCCCCGCTTGACACAGTGCCCGCAATGCCCGGCCATGTTTTCATCCGACAGGATCAGGCGTTTGGGGCGTGCCTCCAGCAACTCGGACAGAAACGCTTGGGTCATCTCGCGCAATTCTTCGTCAGATATTTTAGGATCCCAATCCATGCCGACGCTGTTGTAGACATTGCATTGAACCGGCACCGTCAGCCGTTTGCGCGTGTCACGGTGATGCACATAATGCACGCCCGCGCGTTCCAACATCTTGGAATTGCGCGCCAGCATGGATTGCACATGGCTGGTGGCTGTCTTGTGAAACCCACCATGCAGCACGATGTGAGGCTTGCGCGTCATTCTGCGGCAAGCCCTTCAATCAACTGATCACGATCAACCGGCATCTCGCCGGGGCGGTTTATGGTCTGCAGGATCTTGTGCAGATCGGCCCATTCCTGATGGCCCTTCAACGTGGCAATCTTGGTGCGGTGCCAGTCGCAGGCCTCGGCATGCAGGCGCGCAAGTTCCGGATCCCCAAGCAATTCGTCATACAGTTTGCGCGTCCGGGCCACTGTGGGCACAAGCGAGTGATCTTGTTCCATATTCAGGTTCAGATCCGCCCAATAGGACACGCCTTGATCGCGGTCGATATGGTTGGTGCGGCCCCGGTCGCGTTTGACCAGAAAACTGTCGACCGAGCGGACCGCATAATGATGCAACCGCGCATGATCGTGCTGGAAACCGGGCCAAGCCGACCAGCCTGCCTCGAAATACTTGTCGGGCATCGGTTGCCCGCCGCCGTCAGTCCAGACAAACCCGTCGGGGCGTCCGGCAAATTTCGGGCGGTGAACGCCAAACTTGGCAATCGCATCTGAGGGCCGGAACAAGGTTTTCAGACCGATTGCTTTGTATTTTCCACGAAAATCTTCTTGTGCGCCCCATGTGAACTGCTCGGTCACAAAGCGATCTTCGTAAGCAACCTTGTCCCCGCAGCCGAAAATCTTCCAGCACAGCGAAATCGCATCCGCGCCACCGACGGCATCAAAAAGCGCGTCCAGCGTGCCATCACCGGCACGCACATTCAGAAACTCATCGCAGTCCGAGCATATGATCCAATCGGTTTGATCGTAGATCGGTTCGCGCCGGGCCCGGCGCAGGGCCACGCGCTGTGGGCTGGCACCTTTTTTGAACTGATTGTCGACGTGCTGCGCGACGCCCAATTCCTGCAAACGCATGCCTATCTTGTCAGTGCCGTCATCGCAATGGTTGGTGTAGATCAGCAAATCGGTAAAGCCGATAGCGCGATGATAGGCCACCCATTCCAGCATGAACGGGCCTTCGTTCTTCATCGTGGTGACGATCGTGCGGCGATCATTCTTGCGCGATCCTTGGGGGCGCACCACGGGGGCCGAAACCGTTTGTTCCGGCGCCTTTGCTTGGGGCAGGAGGGTCTGTGCCGGGGCGTCAGGCGCGTCAGGTTCTTCACCCCACTCCAGACCGGCGCTTGCGTCTTCGGCCTGCTCTTTTTGGACACGGCGCCGTCTTTGCCGAAACAGGGTCGTGACACGCTCGGCGCGCTCGGATTGTCCCTTACCTTCGAAATAAGCGGCCAATGCGCCGCGGAACCAAGGCAGGCCGCGCCGCCCGCGATATAACTGGTAAAATTCCTGCTCCGTCAACTCACCGAAAATGGCTTGATGCATCACCGGTTTCAATGCGTCGATCTTGCGTAGGAAAACCGCCGTCTTGTGGTTGGAATAACGGCAATTGAAAATATGGATGTTGTCCCCGGTGAACCGATCCACATGGGCCTGATCAAGGTCGTGATACGGATCATAGAAAATATTGACCCGCTCGAACCCTTTGGTCAACGCGGCCGCATCCGACAAGGGCAAGGTCCAATCCTGACGCCGACCGTTTTCATAGCGCGTTTCCCACGGAACCAAATTCTCGTCCAGTGTGCTTTGCGGATTGATCGCCACGGCATGCGCCCCCGGCACCAAAGACCCGAATGCGATCGAAGCAAAGCCACCCATCGAAACGCCGGCGAAAACAACCCGGTCATAGCCATCGAAAAAACCATCTTTGGCCAATGCCTGCATGCGCTCGATCAGCACCGGATCACGATACCAATCGCTGACATGGGCCATGATACCCAGATGGCTGATATTAGCATCTTGGGCGAATTTGAACGCCCAAGGCTCGCGCTCAATCGATGTGTCGCCGACATTGGACAGGTTATCGAAGGTCACCAGCAAACGGCGCACTGGCCGATTGATGAACATCAGGCTGTGGCGCAGATGTTTTTCAATAAACCCCTCGCCCGCACCGCCGGGGCGCAATTCATCCAGCCACCGGGGCAGGGCCTGTTCTTTTTGAGGTGCCGAAGACTGCTCTGCCATAAACCGACTACTTGTTGTTCTGTGTTGCATGCGCCTACCTGATGGCGCGGCACGCCCAAAGACGTCGCCGCGGCGACTATACATGCCGGGTACAAATCGGCGCAACCGCCTGCATTCAATTGCACTTATTGCACGGCAAACCTGTTACCTCTGTGCAAGACAGCAAAAGCCCCGCGAAAATCAGGGTTTCCGCGGGGCTTTGGCTTGGCAAACGGTTTGTCTGGCTTAATGCACAACCGCATCTTGCGGCGGCTGCCGGTCGGATGTGCCGACACGGTCGCCGATCAAGAGGCCCTCGGGGCCGACTGTGACCGGCACCGTATCACCATCCGTGATCTCACCAGCCAACAAGGCCTCGGCCAGCGGATCCTGCAATGCCTTCTGGATCACGCGCTTCAGCGGGCGGGCACCATAAACCGGGTCATAGCCCTGATCGGCCA
>DATFJQ010000058.1:0-5587 GCA_035269125.1 Roseovarius sp. | reverse complement strand
ACGAGGCCCGCCGCTGGCCTGCATTGATGGAGCAAAGCATATGAGCGACCAAATCACATTTCCCGATGTCGTCAGTTGGGCCGTGCCGTTTTTCATCGCCGCGATTTTGATCGAGCTGTTGTGGATCGTCACCAAAGGCCGTGGCGGGCGCTATGAAACGCGCGACGCCCTGACATCATTGATCCTGGGGGCCGGGAATGTCGCATCGGGGCTCATGCTGGGCTTTATCGCCTATGGGTTCTTTATGGCCCTTTGGGCGATCACACCGTTGGATTTAGGCGCGTCATGGTGGGTTATCGCAATCTGCTTCGTGCTGGATGATTTGCGTTATTACTGGGTGCATCGCTTTGGCCATCGCATCCGCTGGGTCTGGGCCAGCCACGTCAACCATCACTCCAGCCAGCATTACAACCTGACCACGGCGTTGCGGCAGACCTGGACCGGCACGTTCACCTTTATGATGGTCGTTCGCGCGCCGCTGATCCTGTTGGGCTTTCATCCGGCGATCGTGTTGTTCTGCGGGGGGCTGAACCTGATTTATCAGTTTTGGATTCATACCGAGGCCATTGGCAAAATGCCGCGCTGGTTCGAGGCTGTGATGAACACGCCCAGCCATCACCGAGTGCATCACGGGCGCAACCCACGGTATCTGGATTCGAACTATGCGGGCGTGTTCATCATATGGGACAAGATGTTTGGCACATTCGTGCCGGAATTGGAGGCCGAGAAGCCGCGCTATGGGCTGGTGCATAACCTTGGCACATTCAATCCGATGCGGGTGGCGTTTCACGAATGGGTCGGTATCTTTCGCGATGTCATCCAGCCCGGCCTGACGTTGCGCGAGCGTTTGCTGTATTGCATCGCGCCACCGGGCTGGAGCCACGACGGAAGCCGCGACACATCGGACACAATCAAACAGAAATATGTGGAAAAAACGCCCGCCGCGCGGGGATCACCGGGATTGCCGCCCGCAGAGTAAGGCGGCGTTACTTACCCCGAGCCGACACGCTCCAGATGCGTGCGCAACTGTTCGGCCTCTTGCCGGGCTTCGCGCAAGCCATCCATCGTGGCAGCCAGTTCGGCCTCGGTCTGGGACAATTGATTGGTCAGTTCAGCTTCGCGCTGTTGCAGGTATGTGATCGCCTGATCGCGGGTTTCCTCGGCCTCGTGCAACTCTTGCGCCATCTTTTCCAATTCGCCCACATCGGATTGCGACACGCGGATAAAGCGATGGACCAGCCAATTGGCGAACCACCCGACGCAAAACGCAACGAACAAAATCACGGCAGTGGCGAATATAAACTCAGTTCTGTTCATCTGGCGTGTCTTCCTGACCTTGCTCAGCTTGCTCGTCGCTTTCATCGCCCGGTTCTTCAAGGCTTTCAAGCGTTGTCTGCTTTTCTTCGATCGGCTTGGGACGGATCAAGCGAAATTCGATCCGCCGGTTGGCCTCGCGGCCATCTTCGGTGCCATTGTCGGCGATGGGTTGGCTTTCACCATAGCCTTTGGCGGAAAAGGACGATGTCAAAACCCGGCGCTTGCGCAATTCGTTCAAGACCGCCTGCGCGCGTTCTTGGCTCAGGCTTTGGTTCATCGTTTCGCGACCTTGGCTATCGGTATGGCCGCCGATTTCCATCCGCAGGTCGCCGCAATTTTCAAGCACCTCCGCAATGTCATCCATGATCGCCGCACCATTGGCATCAATGTTGGATGAACCGGGTTCGAAATTGATCTTCCGATCAATCTGAATTTCCGCAATGCGCGCTTCACATTCTTCCGGCGACAGTTGGCTTGCGATGGGGTCCAATTCTTCACGATAAGTCACATCAATCGAGAAGTCCTGCCCCTCGCCCAGCTTGTCCGACAAGAACCCCGAAATCAGCGCATTGGCATCTTGCTGGCCCGTATTGCCATCCACCGTTACCAGATCTGAGGTGACAACCACCGATCCGTTCGAAAGATAGCTCAGCGCCTCAAGCCCGGTCAGAACCCGCAAGGACCAATCGCGCGGCAGACCTTCGGCAACGCGCGCGGTTGTATGCACGATGTCCGAGGCAAATCGAGCCTTGGCGAAGCTATCAACCGTATTTCGGGCCAGTTCACTGGCCACACGGCCACGAATTTGCACCAGACCTTCGGGCGATAGTGTGGCCACGAATTCGGGCTGTGTCGCGCGATCCTCGGTCTCGGGTTGCGGCAAAACCGCATGCAGCGCGAAAACATCCGGAAGCGACGTTTCCAAACGTCCCACCACGGTATCAAACAAGGTTTCCGGCGTGCCTTGTGCCGCGATCAGGGAAATATCGGCATCCGAGAATGTCAGGCTGCCGCCCTCAAGCTCGGCCAAAGCCGCGATCGACATCTCTGCGGCTTGGCCCCATGTGGGCGAGGGCACACCCAATCCAATCGTGCAATCTGCCTTGTCGGTCATCCCGGCCTTACCCGCCGCGCTCAGAATACGGTCGCGAGCGGCCTGGGTATCAGCTGCGCAGGCATCAAAGCGCGCCTGCCCATCTTCGATCAAAAAACGCAAAGCAAAGGGCGTGATTACCGGCCGGGGCGCAGAAATTTCCATCGCCAAACTGATTTCTGCCGGAGCCTTCCGCGCCAGATCGACCTCAATTTCGCGTTTTTCAGCCTCGCTATCAACCATCGCCGTGATTTTGACCCGCTCGGCATCCACCGAAATCTTGGTGCGCGGCAACATTTTCAATGCATCCAACGCAAAGTCCAACGCAGCCCCCCAGTTGGCAGGTTCCGGATAATTGGCCGATTCCAGAAAATCGGCGGTCTCAATACCTTTGGCAACGTCTGATATCTCTTCCAAAAGAGCGTCTCGATTTGTTGCCCTTGGAACCAGTCCGATCAGTGAGATGCCACTATCGTTGCGCAAGATCTCGATCGAGAACCGCGGTGGCGCAAGGTTTTCGCTGTCGGCAACCAGCATCTGGTCAATCACCCGGGCCGCGTCGACCACTGTTCCAGCCACAGACAGGGCTTTGAAGCGCACCGCCTCAGAGGGGGCCGTTCCAGCAAGGAACACCTGCAATCCACTGGCGTCGACCTCGGCCCAGACCATATCGTTACGGTCAAGCGTATCGCGAACGGTCGTGCGCGAGCTGTCCTCGATCACCGTTACAGCAAAGCGCGCGGCCATCAGGCATATGGCGGCCGCGATCAGGAAGGTGGTTGCAATAACCAGAATAGAAGACAGGCGCATGATGCGAGGGCTCGCAAGTTGTTGTTGAAGCTGTGTTTAGGCTCAGTCTTGCCTAAGTTCAATCACACGAAAAGCGCGACGGCGAAAAACAGCACAGGCACCAGCCCCGCATCCCGGTTTGACCGAAACAACCCTAGCAGCCGGTCGTGATCATTCAAATCAAGACGGCGCAGCTGCCAGTGCATGTGCATCCCCATGGCCCATGGCCCCAATAGCGCAACCAGCAACCCGCCTGCGCTGCCATGGATGGCCGCCAACAAAACCGCAACCATCTGAAGCGTCACCGTCAGCACCAAAAACCCCAACAACCAGCGTGGGCTGCTGTTGCCGAACAAACGGGCAGTGGATTTCACCCCGATCAGCGCATCGTCTTCCTTGTCTTGGTGGGCATAAATCGTGTCATAAAACAGGGTCCACGCGATCCCGGCCAAGTAAAGCACCACGGCAGGCCACTCCAACCGGCCTGTATGCGCCGTCCACGCCAGCAGCGCGCCCCAGTTAAAAGCCAAGCCCAAGAAAACCTGCGGCCACCACGTGAACCGCTTGGCAAAGGGATAGATCGCAACAGGCAGCAAGGCCAAAACCCCAAGCGCAATTGCCGCCAAGTTGAACGTCAGCAGAACGCAAAGGGCAATCAGCGCCTGCGCCGCCAGCCAGATCAGCGCCCCTTTGACCGTCACTTGCCCCGATGGGATCGGTCGCGAGGCTGTGCGCGCAACGCTTCCGTCGATATGGCGGTCGGTGATGTCGTTCCACGTACAGCCCGCCCCACGCATCAAAAACGCCCCGATACCACACCCGGCGAAAATCCAAAGGTCGTGCCAAGTGGCCTGCCCATCATGCAGCATCGCCAACAACAGCCCCCACCAGCACGGCAGCAACAAAAGCCACGTGCCAATCGGGCGGTCCGCACGCGACAAACGCAGATAGGGCCGTGTTGCCGCCGGGGCCAGACGATCCACCCAGTTGCCCTTGACCGCGTCGGCCACTTGGCCGGTTTCAGGCTCTGGCGTCTGGTTGTTGCTGGTCATATGGTGCCCCCATGGCAGATACGAAAATCAGGCTTTATGTAGATCACCCATTGGGGCAAGGGCAAACGGTTCCTCTGACGCGCGAGCAGGCACATTACCTGTTCGGCGTGATGCGGCGCGGCATGGGCGATACCGTGCTGGTGTTCAACGGCCACGCGGGCGAATGGCGCGCCACGGTTGAAAAGGCCGGCAAGCGAGACGGTTTGCTAAAGACCGACGCGCAGACCCGCCCGCAACAAAACCCGCCCGACCTGTGGCTTTTGTTCGCCCCGATCAAAAAAGCGCGCACCGATTTCATCGTCGAAAAGGCCGCCGAGATGGGCGCGGCGCGTATCCTGCCGGTGCACACCGATTTCACCAATTCCGAACGCATCCGGCAAGACCGGCTTCAGACCCACGCGGTCGAAGCCGCCGAACAATGCGGCGGCACCTTTGTGCCCGAGGTCTGCCACCTGCAAAAGCTGGAACAGGTCTTGGCCGACTGGCCCAAAGACCGTCAGCTTATGTTCTGCGACGAATCCCTTGTTGGCGCGCGCGAAAGCTTGGGCCAATCCGACGCTGACAAATGGGCCATACTGATTGGCCCCGAGGGCGGCTTTTCTGACGCCGAGCGCACCCGCCTGACCGCCCTGCCCTTTGCCCATGCGGTCAGCCTTGGGCCGCGCATTCTGCGCGCGGATACGGCCGCGGTGGCCGCAATGACGGTTTGGCAGACAAACCTTGGGGATTGGCGTTGAGCTTTATTCGGCCCGAAGCGCGCGCCGCGGTTTGGAAGTGGCGCGAGGCGCTGACTGGTTGTGGCGTCGTGGCGCTTGGGCTGTGGTGGGTCTTTGGCTTTGCGGGCCTTCTGCACTGGCTGGGCTATGCGGTTGTTCTGATCGGATGTGCCTTGATCTGGATCGGGGTCCAACGCGGCCGGTTTCGCCTCGGCCAAAACGGGCCGGGTATTGTTCAAGTGGATGAAGGGCAGATTGCCTATTTCGGCCCGCTGACAGGCGGGGTTGTGGCCTTGGCCGATATCACCCGGCTGACAGTTGACCGCACTGGCCATCCGCCGCACTGGCGGCTTGGCCAACCGGGGCAACCTGATCTGGTGATCCCGCTGACCGCGCAAGGAGCTGATCGTTTGTTCGATGCCTTCGCGCAGCTTCCCGGCCTGCGCACCGAATGGATGCTGACGCAGATGCAACGCGATGATCACGACATCATCGTGATCTGGCAAAAACGCACAAACGCCCTGCATTGACACCCCGCGTGAATGCGGCCACTTGTGACAGTCATTGTTGCGCGGCAAGGCAGGAGAGAGGCTCATGTCCATACCCCAGTCCGGAGGCGG
>DATFJQ010000057.1:0-9198 GCA_035269125.1 Roseovarius sp. | reverse complement strand
CCGAGGCCCTGCAACGCGAACCCGTGGACAGCGCGATTGAGCGGGCCATTCAGGCCACCGCCGATTGGACGGCCCTGCCAGCCGATGCCTATGTGCAGGGCGAAGCGGTGATGCGTGTCGAGGGCCGGGTGGCGTTTCGCGGCTGGCGGATTGCCAGTTTCACCACCTATGCCAGCGTCCGCGAAAAAGTGAACGGGTTTCTGGCGCTAGAGATCATGGGGTTTGCGATTCTCTTGGCGTTGGCGTTCTGGATGCTAAACCGCAAAACCGCCCTGCGCATGGCCTTGTTTCAGCGGGAATCGGCAGAGCTTCGCGCATTGAACGTGCGCTTGCAGCGGGAAATCGCCGAGCGTGAGCGGGTGCAAGAGAACCTTGCCGTGGCCGAACAGACGCTTGCGCAAAGTTCGAAACTGGCCGCCTTGGGCGAGATGTCAGCGGCGGTCAGCCACGAGTTGAATCAGCCTCTGGCGGCGATGAAAACCTACCTCGCCGGTGCCCGCCTTTTGCTCACGCGCAACCGCCCTGATGAGGCGCTGTCCTCGTTTCAAAGAATTGACGACCTGCTGGAACGCATGGGCGCGATCACCAAGCAATTGAAATCCTACGCGCGCCAAAGCGGCGACACGTTCGAGCCCGTAAACCTTGGGGATTCGTTGTCATCAGCGCTCGCGATGATGGAGCCACAGTTGCGCCAGCGGCAAGTGAATATCACCCGCACTTTGCCCAAAGAGCCGGTCTTTATCATGGGCGATCGGGTGCGGGTTGAGCAGGTGATGATCAACCTGTTGCGCAATGCCATGGATGCCACCGAGGGTGCCGACGATCCCGATATCGACATTCTTTTGGCGGCAGGTGAAACCGCCGTGCTGACCGTGCGCGACAATGGCCATGGGATCGACAATTTCGACAATCTGTTCGAGCCGTTCTACACCACCAAACAGCCGGGTGACGGCCTTGGTCTGGGGCTTGCCATTTCATCGGGGATCGTCAACGACCTTGGGGGACGCCTGACCGCACGCAATGCATCGGGCGGAGGGGCTGTATTTGAAGTGCAGCTTCCTATTTTGACAGAAGAAACCCGTGCAGCGGAGTAACCTGCCATGCCAAGCGCAATGAAAATCGCGATTGTCGATGATGAAAAAGATATGCGCCAGTCGATCAGCCAATGGCTGGCCCTGTCCGGCTATGACACCGAAGCCTTTCCAAGCGCCGAGGAGGCACTGAAGGTTTTGGGCCCGGATTATCCCGGCATTGTCGTGACGGACATCAGAATGCCCGGAATGGACGGGATGCAGTTTCTCAAGAAATTGATGGGCACGGATTCAAGCCTGCCTGTGATCATGATCACAGGACACGGGGATGTGCCCATGGCGGTCGAGGCGATGCGCATCGGTGCCTATGATTTTCTGGAAAAGCCGTTCAATCCGGACCGGATGAATGAATTGGCCAAGAAAGCCACCAACGCCCGCCGGATGACGCTGGACAGCCGCGCATTGCGCCGTGAATTGTCTGATGGTGGCCAGCTGATGAAAAAGCTGATCGGCGCAAGCCCGGTCATGGAGCGTCTGAAAGAGGACATTCTGGATTTGGGGCAGGCCGATGGGCATGTGCTGATCGAAGGCGAAACCGGCACTGGCAAAACACTGGTCGCCCACGCGCTACATGCCGTGGGGTCGCGGGCGGGCAAGAAATTTGTCCTGCTGTCCTGTGCCGCCTTGGAAGAGGACGCGTTGATTAAACGTCTGTTCGGGCCGATGCAGCCCGAAGACAGTCAATTGCCCGCCGTCGAAGAAGCGCGCGGCGGCACCTTGGTGCTGGAAGATGTCGACGCCTTGTCCGATGCGGTGCAGTCGCGCTTGCTGACCTTTATCAACGACGAGGGCGCGCCGCCGGAAACCCGGATCGTCGCGATTTCCAACATGCAGGAGCAAGACCGCACATGCGAAGACGCATTGCGCCCGGACCTGTTCTATCGCCTCGGCAGCTTGCGGATCACAGTGCCGCCGCTGCGGCAGCGCGGTGAGGATATCCTGACATTGTTCACCCGGTTCGCCGACCAATTTGCCGATGATTACGGCTGCGACGCGCCGCAAGTGTCCGCCCAAGAGGCCGCGCAGCTGTTGCAGGCACCGTGGCCGGGCAATGTGCGCCAGTTGTTCAACGTGGCCGAACGTGCGGTGCTACAGTCGCGCCGTGGCAGCGGCACGATCGCGTCGTTGTTGATTTCGGACCATCAAGAGATGCAACCGGTGATGACCACCGAAGGCAAGCCGCTGAAGGAATATGTCGAAGCGTTCGAGCGCATGTTGATCGACAACACCATGCGCCGCCACAAGGGGTCGATTGCCTCGGTGATGGACGAATTGTGCCTGCCGCGCCGCACCCTGAACGAGAAGATGGCCAAATATGGCCTGCAACGCTCGGACTATCTTGGTTAAGCGCGGGCGCGGCGCGTGGCCTGCGTGTCAGGGGCTTGGGCCCGTGGCTGAGCGTGTGTGCAACGTCCGCGTAAGGCACGCAATATGGACGAAACACGATTTGGCATTGTCACTTGGGGGCAAAACCCTCTATCAAGGGGGCAGGAACCACGTCGCGTGACGCGCGGGGTATCCCGAAAAGTTTCGCTGTTTCGGGCGATTACGGCGCTCTCCTTGTGCTGCCGCTCCAAACAGACCGATCTGGCCCCGCATTGCCGGGCCGCCTACATGCCTGACCCGGTAGACCGGACGCGCAGGCGCTGAATTGGCCCGTCGCTCGGGCCGGAGACCAAGAACCGCGATGAAAAGCGCAACAAGCACATACAACCAAAGGGGCCACTTCGGTGCGGCCCCTTTCAGTGTTTGCGCCATCGCCCCCAACATAGACCCGCCGCAGACAGCCGCCCCACCGGGCCCGGCCGATCTGACGCGGAGTAAACGGAAAACATGGCCAATAAAATGCTTATCGATGCCACCCACGCGGAAGAGACCCGCGTCGTGGTGGTTGACGGAAACAAGGTTGAGGAGTTCGACTTTGAATCCGAGAACAAACGGCAACTTGCCGGCAACATCTATCTTGCAAAAGTAACACGGGTTGAACCGTCGCTGCAGGCGGCGTTCGTGGATTATGGCGGCAATCGCCACGGCTTTCTTGCCTTTTCGGAAATTCATCCGGACTATTATCAGATCCCCGTTGCCGACCGCGAAAAGCTGATGGAGGAAGAGCGCGCCTACGCCGAGGCGATGCGCGCCCGCGACGAAGAAGAAGATGCCCCGAAACGGCGCAGCCGGTCGCGTTCGAAACCGGCCAAGGTGGACAGCCAAGACGCGCTTGTGACCGATGGTGGCGACAGCACCGCCGATCACGTTGCGGGCATGGAAACGATCGACCTTGACGGCGATCTGCCCGAAGGCACATCGCCGGTTGAAACGGTCGCCGAGACCCCGGTTGAAGAACCGCTTGATAGCGACGTTGACGCAACCAGTGCCGAGGCCGATGCGCCTGACGGGGATGCCGTCGCGTTCGCAGATGACGATACCGATGACGCCCGGCGGTCGGACGCCGCCGGCAAGGATGACAGCATCGAGTCGGTCGCCGATGATGATGACAGCGAAGACATTCGCCCGGTGCGCAAACCGCGTCCGCGCAAATACAAGATTCAAGAAGTGATCAAGGTGCGGCAGATCCTGCTGGTGCAGGTCGTCAAGGAAGAGCGGGGCAACAAGGGGGCCGCGCTGACCACGTATCTGTCGCTGGCGGGCCGGTATTGTGTGTTGATGCCCAACACGGCGCGTGGCGGTGGTATCTCGCGTAAGATCACGAACGCCGTCGACCGCAAGAAACTCAAGGAAATCGCGAACGAGATCGACGTGCCCCAAGGCGCGGGCCTGATCGTGCGCACAGCCGGGGCCAAGCGGACGAAATCGGAAATCAAACGCGATTACGAATATTTGCAGCGCTTGTGGGAACAGATCCGCGAATTGACGCTGAAATCCGTCGCGCCTGCAAAGATTTACGAAGAAGGCGATCTGATCAAACGCTCGATCCGCGATCTTTATAACCGCGATATCGACGAGGTTCTGGTGGAAGGCGAACGCGGCTACCGTATCGCCAAGGACTTCATGAAGATGATCATGCCGTCGCACGCCAAAAACGTGAAGCTTTATGCCGATCAGATGCCGCTGTTTGCGCGGTATCAGGTGGAAAGCTATCTGAGTTCGATGTTCAACCCGACAGTTCAGTTGCGCTCTGGTGGGTATATCGTGATCGGTGTCACCGAGGCGCTTGTTGCGGTTGACGTCAACTCGGGACGGGCGACCAAGGAAGGCTCGATCGAGGAAACCGCGCTCAAGACCAACCTTGAGGCCGCCGAAGAAGTCGCGCGCCAGTTGCGTCTGCGTGATCTGGCCGGTCTGATCGTGATCGACTTTATCGACATGGACGAGCGCAAGAACAACAACGCCGTCGAGAAAAAGCTGAAAGACAAGCTGAAATCGGATCGTGCCCGCATTCAGGTGGGGCGGATTTCCGGGTTTGGCCTGCTTGAGATGAGCCGCCAGCGTTTGCGCCCCGGCATGATCGAGGCGACAACACAGCCGTGCCCGGCCTGTCATGGCACCGGCTTGATCCGCTCGGACGACAATCTGGCCTTGTCTATTCTGCGCCAGATCGAAGAAGAGGGCGTGCGCCGCCGCTCACGTGAGGTGTTGGTAAAATGTCCGGTCGGCATTGCCAATTTCCTGATGAACCAAAAGCGTGAACATGTCGCCCAGATCGAGGCGCGCTATGGTCTTTCGGTGCGGGTCGAAGGCGATCCCATTTTGATCAGCCCCGATTTTGCGCTTGAAAAGTTCAAGACCGCGACGCGCAGCGTGCCCGAGGTTGCCGCGCCGGTCGTGTCGGTGGACAGCTCTTTGATGGAGGAGGCCGAGGACGAGCAAGAGGTCGTCGCGAGCGAAGCGCCGGATCAGGCCCATGACGCCTTGGATGACGGCGAAGACAAGCCCAAGAAGCGCCGCCGTCGGCGTCGGCGCCGGTCCAAATCCAAAGGCAATGGTGCTGAGGATCAGGCCGCGCAGGGCGACACCAATGGTCAGGATGACAACGGTCAGACCGCTGAGCAAAGCGCTGACGCGCCGACGCCGTCCGATGCCCCCGAGGGTGGCGCAGATGCCGCCACAGAGGCGAAAGACGATGCAGCCACAAAGCCCAAGCCCAAGCGCACAAGAAAACCGCGCAAAAAGCCCGAGGCTGATGCACCGGTAGCGGTGGCGGTGGACGCTGCGGATACGCCCGACGAGGGGGCCGCCGACAAAGTCGCCGAAGCGGCGCCTGAAGAGGCCGAGGCAAAGCCCAAGCCCAAGCGCACCCGCAAGCCCCGTGTGAAAAAGGCGGGTACCGAACAGCCAGCCGAACAATCCGCCGGCGACGCGGCCAAGCCATCAGCCGAGGCTGATAGTGAAACGCAAGCCGCGAAACCGGCCCCCAAGCCTCGGACGCGTAAAGCCCCGGTCAAGAAAGCGCCTGCCAAGAAAGCGCCCGAGCCTGTGGCCGAAACGGTGGCCCCGGCGCCCGTGGCCGAAGCGGTAACAGAAAACGCGCAGGTCACGACCGAAAGACCAGCGGGGGATGACGTAAAAACACCCGATCCCGTTGCAGCGGAACCCGCACCGGCCAAATCCGAGGCGGCCAAACCTGAGGCAGCGGATGAGGGCAAGACCGAAGACACGTCTTCGGACAAGCCCAAGCGGCGCGGGTGGTGGTCAATCGGGCGGTAAACCCGGCCCGGTTCGGAAATAAACTGAATGCCGCGTCCCTAGGGCGCGGCATTTTTCGTTGCGCGACCGGGTATCAGGACGCTTTGCGCAGAATATAGATTTGTGCGCCATCCGCCTCGGTGAGTGAAACCAACTCGTGCCCGGATTCGTTGCAGTAATGCGGCACATCCACCACGGCGGCGGGATCGTCCGCGCGTAGTTCGATAAGCTGCCCCGGCGCCAATGCGCCGATGCGCTTGCGCAGCTTCAACACGGGCAGTGGGCACAGCAGGCCGGTGGCGTCTATGTGATCAGCGATGTCCATGCCTGCGACATAGTTTCCTTGTTACAGCCTGTCCACAAGGTTGTGACAATGGATGACGTGACGCGGTGGTGTGAATTGACTATGTCAAACCCATGTTCGGATTCGAGATCATTGACGCGGGCCTAGTCCCCGCCATGGCGATTGCCCTGTTTGCCGGGGTCATCTCATTTCTAAGCCCGTGCGTGCTGCCGATCGTGCCGCCCTATCTGGCTTATATCAGCGGGGTGGCGCTGACCGATCTGACGGATCGGTCGCAAGCGCGCGCCAAGGCGTTTGTGCCGGCGGTGTTTTTCGTTTTGGGCTTAAGCACGGTGTTCTTGTTCCTTGGCTTCACGGCCTCGGCCATCGGATCAATCTTTTTGCAATATCAAGGTTGGTTCAACACGATTGCCGGGATCGTCGTGATGATCTTTGGCGCGCATTTCGTTGGGGTTTACAGGATTGGCTTTTTGGACCGCGAAGCGCGTGTTGATGTGGGCGACCGGGGCGGATCGGCCTTTGGGGCGTATGTGCTTGGCTTGGCCTTCGCGTTTGGCTGGACCCCGTGCATCGGCCCGCAATTGGGTGCGATCCTGTCGCTGGCCGCGTCCGAGGCGAATGTGGCACGCGGCACCCTATTGCTGGCGATCTATGCGATCGGGCTTGGGGTTCCGTTTTTGCTGGTGGCGGCCTTCCTGCCGCGTCTCAGCGGGCTTATGGGCTGGATGAAACGCCATATGGAGCGGATCGAGCGTGTCATGGGCCTTTTGCTGTGGACCATCGGATTGCTGATGCTGACCGGCGGGTTTTCGGCGTTTTCCTTCTGGCTGTTGGAAACATTCCCCGCATTGGCCGTGCTTGGTTGAGCCTTACTCTTGCCAAACTGCTGGTCTAAGGTGGCCGCGGTAAGAGGTAGGGCATGACAGGCAGCGTAAATCATTCCGTTGGGCGCAGGCGCGTATTTTATATTCCCGGCTATGACCCGATCCATCCGCGCCGCTATCGCGAACTCTATCGCAAAGAGGGCGCGGCGCAGGCGGACATCTCGGGCTATGATTTGGCGTTGTCGCCCAAGGCTGCGGATGGGCAGGGCCGATACGGCTGGAATGTGCGCGCGCAGATGAATCAGCGACAGATCGAAACCCAGTTCGAGGTTCTTGTTTGGTCCGATATCGTCCGCGACAGCATGGAGCAGGGCATTCTGGCCACCTATTTGCAACTTCTGCGCACGGCGTGGGCCTATATCGCGTCGGGTGCGCTGTTTCGGCTGATGCGGTTGCGCAAAGGTCCGGTGATTGCGGCGCTTTATCCGGTGGGCATGTTGGTGCTGCAATTGCTTGTGGCCATGCTGGCCGGCCATGCCGTGGGGCAGGGATTGGCTTGGGCGGTGCAGTTTTTGCCGTTTGGTCAGGAAAGCACAAGTTTCGCCGCGCGTCAGGTGGCGGCCGGGATGGCCTATTGGCTGGGGTTCGTGCCCACGGCTTGGGGTCTGCTACGGTGGTTCAAATCCAAGGATAACAAGCTTTTCGCCTATTACCTGATGCATGATTACGCCTATTCCGCGCGCTTCAACGGGGCCAATCCCCCCGAGCTTGAGGCGCGGATGGCCGAGTTCACCAATGAGATTGCCGCCGCGTTGCGTGACCCGATGGATGAGGTTCTGATCGTCGGGCATTCCTCGGGGGCGCATCTGGCGGTGTCGATCCTGTCGGATCTTGTCCGCGCCGGGAACGTGCCCAAAGGCGGGCCGGCGCTGTCGTTTCTGTCTTTGGGGCAGGTGGTGCCAATGGTGTCGTTCCTGCCGCGCGCGCACCGCCTGCGCGCCGATCTGCGGTTTTTAAGTGCCTGCAATCAGGTGACATGGATCGACGTGACCGCCCCCGGCGATGGCTGTGCCTTTGCGCTGTGCGATCCGGTCAGTGTCAGCGGCGTTGCGCCGGAAAGCAAACGCTGGCCGCTGGTGGTGTCCGCCGCCTTTAGCCAAACCCTCAGCCCGGCGCGGTGGCGCGCCTTGCGGTGGCGCTTTTTCCGGCTGCATTTCCAATATCTCTGCGCCTTCGACCGGCCCGGCGATTACGATTATTTCCAGATCACAGCGGGGCCGCTGACGCTGGCCAAGCGGTATCGCGACAGGCATCCATCCCCCAGCCGGATCGAAACGCCGGTTGCGAAATTTACCGGGATATCCGTATGACGTTACCGCCCAAACCCCCGGCCCGTGCCAAACGTGTGTCGCTATGGCGCTATATGAAACTGTTTCGGCAAGACATCCTGTCGGCGCAACCGGCGCATTTGTATCGGGCTTGGATGGCCGAGTTTCGCACACCATTTTTCCGGTCGTTCCTGTGCAACCAGCCCGAACTGGTCGATCTGGTGCTGAAAGACCGCCCCGATGATTTCCCAAAATCCAACCGTATCCGCGAAGGGCTGGCGCCGTTGTTGGGCAATTCGGTTTTCGTCACCAATGGCGAGACATGGAAACGGCAACGCCGGATCATCGACCCGGCCTTCGAGGGCGGACGCCTGCGCGACGTGTATCCGGCCATGCTGACGGCCGGGCAGGCGGCGGTTGCGCGGCTAGAGGCGCAGGCCGATGGCCAACCGATCGAGATCGAGGCCGAGACCAGCCACGCGGCGGCGGACGTGATCTTTCGCACGCTGTTTTCCATCCCGATCGAACATGAGGTGGCCACGCAGGTCTTTGACAAATTTCGCGAACATCAACGTGCGCAGCCGGTGCTGAACCTTGGCGCTTTTGTGCCGTTGCCGAAGTGGTTCCCGCGATTCCACAATCGCAAGGCCCGGCGCACTGCGGCTGATATTCGAGCCTTGATCACAGGGCTGACGGCTGACCGGATGGCACAGATCCAGTCTGGCACCGCGCCGGATGATCTGGCCACCAAGATCATGACCACGCCCGACCCGCAAACCGGACAGACATTCGACACCGAAGAAATGGTTGATCAGGTGGCGATCTTTTTTCTGGCCGGGCATGAAACCAGCGCGTCGGCCTTGGCTTGGGCGCTGTATCTTCTGGCGCTCTACCCGGCCTGGCAAGACAAGATCGTATCCGAGGTCGTAGATGTCATGCCACAGGGCGCGCCGGATTTTGGCGATATCGGCAAGCTGAGAACCACCCGTGATGTGTTTCGCGAGGCG